>NZ_JBFAKG010000019.1:0-46541 GCF_040655595.1 Saccharopolyspora sp. NPDC050389 | reverse complement strand
CGTGAGTCTTTTGGGTTGCCATAGCAGCCCAAAAGACTCACGGCCCCGTGCTTCAGCCCAGGCTGCTCATCACGTGCTTGATGCGGGTGTAGTCCTCCAGGCCGTACATGGACAGGTCCTTGCCGTAGCCGGAGTGCTTGAACCCGCCGTGCGGCATCTCCGCGACCAGCGGGATGTGCGTGTTGAGCCACACCGTGCCGAAGTCCAGCTCGATGCTCGCCCGCATCGCCCGCGCGTGGTCGGCGGTCCACACCGACGACGCCAGGCCGTAGCGGACGCCGTTGGCCTTGGCGTACGCGTCGTCTTCGTCGGTGAAGCTCTGCACCGTGATCACCGGCCCGAACACCTCGTCCTGCACGATCTCGTCGTCCTGGCGCAGCCCGGAAACCACGGTGGGCGCGTAGAAGTAGCCGCGCTCCCCGACCCGTGACCCGCCGCAGTGGACGACGGCGCGGTCGGGCAGCCGGTCGATGAACCCGGCCACCAACGCCTGCTGGTCGGCGCTGTTCAGCGGGCCGTAGTCCGCGTCGGTGTCGCCGGGCGGGCCGGTCCGGGTGTTGCGGGCCTGCTCGGTCAGCGCCGCGACGAACTCGTCGTGCAGCCCTTCCTGCACCAGCACGCGGGTCGCCGCCGTGCAGTCCTGCCCGGCGTTGAAGAAGCCCGCAGCCGCGATGCCCTCCGCGGCCGCCGCGACGTCGGCGTCCGCGAAGACCACGACCGGTGCCTTGCCGCCGAGCTCCAGGTGCACGCGCTTGAGGTCCTGCGCCGCCGATCCGGCGACCTCGACGCCGGCGCGCACCGAGCCGGTGATGGAGGCCATCTGCGGCACCGGATGCCCGACGAGGAGGCGCCCGGTGTCCCGGTCGCCGGTGACCACGTTGAACACGCCGGCGGGCAGGTGCTCGGCGGCGATCTCGGCGAGCAGCAACGTGCTCGCGGGAGTGGTCTCGGACGGCTTGAGCACGACGGTGTTCCCGGCCGCCAGCGCGGGCGCGATCTTCCAGATCGCCATCAGCAACGGGTAGTTCCACGGCGTCACCTGGGCGCACACGCCGAGCGGCTCGCGGCGGATCATCGACGTGTGCCCGGCCAGGTACTCGGCCGCGGCGCGCCCCTCCAGCACCCGGGCCGCGCCGGCGAAGAACCGCAGGTGGTCCAGCACCATCGTCATCTCTTCCGAGTGCGTGAGCGCGACCGGCTTGCCGGTGTTCTCGCACTCCACGCGCACCACCTCGGCCGCGCGCGCCTCGATGGCGTCGGCGATGCGCAGCAGCGCGGTCTGCCGCTGCGCCGGGGTGGTGCGCCGCCAGTCCCGGAAAGCCCTTCCGGCGGCGGCCATCGCATTGTCCACATCGGACTTCCCGGAGTTCGCCTGGGCGGCGTAGACCTCGCCGGTCGCCGGGTCGACGACGTCCAGGGTCCGGCCGTCGACGGCCGGCACCCGGCGGCCGTCGATGAAGTTGTCGAACGCTTGCCCGGTCACGCGACACCTCTTCCGTTGATCGACTGCAATTGACCACTAGATCAATTGTTAGAGATGGTATTTACGACGCTTTCCGTTGTCTACTGCGATCAGTACAATGGATTCCGCACACCCCGATTAACGTGAGGTTGATCATGAGCGCGACGGACAAGCCCGCCGCAACCAGCGCCCGCACCTTCGGCGACCGGGCCCGCGACCACCTGTGGCTGCACTTCGCCGACCACAGCGGCTACGCCGACACCGAGATCCCGGTGATCGTGCGCGGCGACGGCCCCTACGTCTACGACGAGCACGGCAAGCGCTACTTCGACGGCCTGGCCGGCCTGTTCGCCGTCCAGGTCGGGCACGGCCGCGACGAACTGGCCGAGGCGGCGGCGCGGCAGACCAAGCAGCTCGCCTACTTCCCGCTGTGGTCGCACGCGCACCCCGGCGCGGTGGAGCTCGCCGAACGGGTCGCCGCCCAGGCACCCGGCGACCTCAACCGGGTGTTCTTCACCGGCGGCGGCGGCGAAGCCGTGGAGAGCGCCTGGAAACTCGCCAAGCAGTACTTCAAGAAGACCGGAAAACCCAACAAGCACAAGGTGATCAGCCGCTCGCTGGCCTACCACGGCACCTCGCAGGGCGCGCTGTCCATCACCGGCATCCCGGGCGCCAAGCAGGACTTCGAGCCGCTGGTGCCCAGCGCGATCAAGGTGCCCAACACCAACTTCTACCGCGCGCCGGTATTCGCCGACGACTACGAGGCGTTCGGTGCCTGGACGGCCGACGAGATCGCCCGCGCGATCGAGCGGGAAGGCCCGGAAACCGTCGCCGCGGTGTTCCTGGAGCCGCTGCAGAACACCGGCGGCTGCTTCCCGCCGCCGCCCGGCTACTGGCAGCGGGTGCGGGAGATCTGCACCGAGCACGACGTGCTGCTGGTCTCCGACGAGGTGATCTGCGCCTTCGGCCGGCTCGGGCACGACTTCGGCGCCAACCGCTACGGATACCAGCCGGACATCATCACCGTCGCCAAGGGCCTGACCTCCGGGTACGCGCCGCTGGGCGCGATGATCGCCGACGAGCGGCTGATGGAGCCGTTCCTGGTCGACGGCAGCAGCTTCACGCACGGCTCGACCTACGGCGGGCACCCGGTGGCCTGCGCGGTCGCCCTGGCCAACCTGGACCTGATGGAGTCAGAGGACCTCTACGGCCGGGTCCAGGCCAACGAGGCGAACTTCCGGGCCACCCTGGAGAAGCTGCTGGACCTGCCGATCGTCGGCGACGTCCGCGGCGCCGGGTACTTCTACGGCATCGAGCTGGTCAAGGACAAGGCGACCAAGGAGACCTTCACCGCCGAAGACGCGGAACGCGTCCTGCGCGGCCACGTCTCCCCCGCCCTGTTCGAAGCCGGGCTGTACTGCCGCGCGGACGACCGGGCGGAGCCGGTGATCCAACTGGCCCCGCCGCTGATCTCCACCCAGGAGCACTTCGACGAGGTGGAGCAGATCCTCCGCGCGGTCCTCACCGACGCCCAAGCCAAGCTCTGATCCACTGCGTGACGGGCGCCTTCGTCGCCGAAGGCGCCCGTCACGCTGCGCGCGCATGAAAAAGGCCCCTTCCGCGAGAGACGGGGTCATCGCGGAAGGGGCCCGAGTCACCGATCGTCAGGCGATGATGCGGATCGGGTCCTCCAGCAGCCCGGTCAGCAGCTGCAGGAACGCCGCGCCGACCGCGCCGTCCACCGCCCGGTGGTCCGCCGACAGCGTCGCCCGCAGGATCTTGCGGGCCACGAACTCGCCGTCGCGCACCTGTACCTCGTCGCGAGCCGCGCCGACCGCCAGGATCCCCGCCTCCGGCGGGTTGATCACCGCGCTGAACTGCTCGATGCCGAACATGCCCAGGTTGGAGATCGAGAAGGTGCCGCCGGACATCTCGTCCAGCGTCAGCTTGCCCTCGCGGGCCCGCCCGGCCAGCTCCCGGCTCTCCGCGGCGATCTCCGAGACGCTCTTGCGGTCGGCGTCCTTGATCACCGGCACGACCAGGCCGTTGTCGATGGCCACCGCGACGCCGAGGTTGATGCGCTTGTGCTGCAGCATCTTGTCGCCGGCGAACGAGACGTTCACCGCCGGGTTCGCGCGCAGGGCCGTGGCCACCGCCTTGACGATCAGGTCGTTGATGCTGACCTTCGGGCCGCCCGCGGCCTGCAGGCGCTCGTTGAGCGTCGCCCGGAAGGCCATCAGGTCGGTGACGTCGATGGCGCTGGTCAGGTAGAAGTGCGGGGCCTGCTGCTTGCTCTCCGTCAGGCGCTTCGCGGTCACCTTGCGGATGTTGCTGAGCGGGATCTCCTCGACGTCCTCGTTGGCCGCCGTCGCGGCAGCGACCACATTGGACACCGCCACCGGGGCAGCGGCAGGAGCAGCAGCCGGGGCAGCAGCCGGGGCAGCAGCAGCCGGGGCGGCCGAGGCGGCGGCCTCGATGTCGGCGCGGATGATCCGCCCGCCGGGCCCGGTGCCCTGCACCGTCGACAGGTCGACGCCCTTCTCCTTTGCGACCGCCTTCGCCAGCGGCGACGCCTTCGGCTTCGCACCCTGCTCGGCGGGCGCGGCCGGGGCGGCAGGCGCGGGAGCCGGCGCAGCTGCGGGCTCGGCCGGAGCCGGGGCCTCAGCAGCAGCCGGAGCGGCGGCGGGCGCCGGAGCCGGGGCGGCTTCCGCCGCGGCGCCGGAACCGTCGCCGAGGATCGCGATCGGGGTGCCGATCGGCACCGTCGTACCCGCCTCGACGAGGATCTTCTCCAGCACCCCGTCGTCGTAGGCCTCCAGCTCCATGATGGCCTTGTCGGTCTCGATCTCGGCCATCACTTCGCCGCGGCTGACCTGGTCGCCGACGTTCTTGCGCCAGGTCGAGATCACGCCCTCCTCCATCGTGTCGGAGAGCCTCGGCATCTGAATCTCAGTCATGGTCTTCCTCGGGTGAGCACAGGCCTCAGCGGCGGCGGCCGACGGCGTCCAGCGTTTGGTGGACTGCGGTCGTAAGGGACTCGGCGGACGGCAGCGCGGCGCGCTCCAGCGGCTTGGCGTAGGGCAGCGGCACCTCCGCCGCCGCGACCCGGCGCACCGGGGCGTCCAGGTAGTCGAACGCACCGTCCGAAATGGACGCGGCGATCTCCGCGCCGATGCCGTAGGTCAGCCAGTCGTCCTCGGCGATCACGGCGCAGCCGGTCTTGCGCACCGACTCCACGACCGTCTCGCGGTCCAGCGGCCGCAGGCTGCGCAGGTCGACGACCTCGGCGTTGATGCCCTCTTCGGCCTGCAGCTTCTCGGCGACCTGCTGGGCGACCATGGCCATCCGCGAGTAGCCGATGATGGTGATGTCGGTGCCCTGCTTGGTCACCTTCGCCTTGCCGATCTCGGCGGGCTCGACGACGTCCGGGACCTCGCCCTTGGTGTTGTACAGCGCGAGGTTCTCCAGGAACAGCACCGGGTCGTTGTCCCGAATGGACGCCAGCAGCAGCGCCTTGGCGTCGGCCGGGGTGCTCGGCGCGACGACCTTCAGGCCCGGCACGAACGCGTAGTACAGCTCGATGTTCTGCGAGTGGGTGGCGCCCAGCTGCTGGCCGCCGCCGCCCGGCGTGCGCAGCACCATCGGCACGCTGGTCTGCCCGCCGAACATGCCGTAGATCTTGGCCGCGTGGTTGACGATCTGGTCCAGCGCGATCAACGAGAAGTTGATCGTCATCAGTTCCACGACCGGCCGCAGGCCCAGCATGGCGGCGCCGACCGCGGCGCCGACGAAGCCCTCCTCGGCGATCGGGGTGTCGCGCACGCGCTTCTCGCCGAATTCCTTCAGCAATCCGGCGGTGATCTTGTAGGAGCCTTCGAAGACCCCGATTTCCTCGCCGATGAGGAAGACGTCCTCATCGCGCAGCATTTCCTCGCGAAGCGTGTCGTGCAACGCTTGGCGATACGTGATGACGGCCAAGGGTTTTTCTCCTGCACAAAAGCATTGGTGAGCCCGTGGATCTCTCAATTGGCGTCAGAGAGATCCACGGGACCTGTGGCGGGGTGTCGCTAAATCGCGGGCGGGTGCCTCAGAAGACCGGGTCGGCCGGCAGGCGCCGCGAGTCGTTGGCCACCGGGGTGGCGTAGGTGTAGTCGAACAGCGTCGAGGGGTCCGGGTGCGGGCTGTCGTCGGCGAACGCGACCGCCGCGTCGGCCTCGGCCTGCGCCTTGCGCTCGATCTCCACGGCGGCGTCCTCGTCCAGGATGCCCGCCTCGATCAACTGCGCCCGGAAGTTCGCCACCGGGTCGGCCTGCTTGGCCTGCTCGACCGACTCTTCGCTGCGGTACTTCGCCGGGTCGACCACCGAGTGGCCCTTCAGCCGCTCGCTGACCGCCTCCAGCAGCGCCGGGCGACCGGTCTCGCGGGCCTGCTCGACCAGCCGGGTCGCCGCGTCGCGGACGGCCAGCACGTCGTTGCCGTCCACCCGCTCGCCGTGCATCCGGTAGGCGGCGGCGCGCTTGAACAGATCCGGCTCGGCGGAGGACTTGTCGACCGTGGTGCCCATCCCGAGCTGGTTGTTGATCACCACGAACACCACCGGCAGGTTCCACAGCGCCGCGATGTTCAGCGCCTCGTGGAAGGCGCCGATGTTGGTGGTGCCGTCGCCCATCTGGCACATCACGACCTGGTCGCCGCCGCGGTAGTCGATGGCCAGCGCGGCACCGGTGGCCAGCGGGACCTGCCCGCCGACGATGCCGTAGCCGCCGAGCAGCCCGGCCTCGACGTCGAACATGTGCATCGAGCCGCCCCAGCCCTTGGAGGTGCCGGTGGTGCGGCCGTACAGCTCGGCCATCACGCGGCCGGGCTCGATGCCCTTGGCGATCGCGTAGCCGTGCTCGCGGTAGTTGGTGAACAGCAGGTCGCTCTTGCGCAGCGCCCGCATCAGGCCGACGACGGTGGCTTCCTCACCGAGGTTGAGGTGGCAGTAGCCGCCGATCTTGGCCTGGGTGTAGCCCTGCGCCGCGCGCTCCTCGAAGCGGCGGATCAGGGTCATCTCGTAGAAGTAGTCCTGCAGCAGCTCCGGCGACTCACCGGCGAAAGCTCCGCCGCCGGAGCCGCGTACCGAGCCGCCGCGACGCGACTTGGTGGCGCGAGTGGCAGGTTTGGTGCGGGTAGCAGTCTGTGCCATCACAGATCCCCTTCTCGTTCGCTCAGCGCTTCTTCGGCGGCGCGACGTGGACCGGCAGGCCCAGCGCGGACATCGCCGCCTCCATGCCGATCTCGCCCAGGGTCGGGTGCGCGTGGATGGTCTCGGCGAGTTCGTCGAGGGTGGCTTCCAGGGCCATGGCCAGGGCTCCCTCGGTGATCAGGTCGCTGGCGGAGTGCCCGATGATGTGCACGCCCAGCACCTCGCCGTACTTCTTGCCGGCGACGATCTTCATGAAGCCCTCGGTGTCGCCGTAGCTCTGCGCGCGACCGAGCGCGGCGAACGGGAACTTGGCGGCGACGACCTCGTGGCCGGCCTCGATCGCCTTGGCCTCGGTGAGCCCGACGCTGGCGATCTCCGGGTGGGTGAAGGTGGCGGCCGGGATGACGTTGTAGTCGATCGCGGCGTGGTGCCCGGCGATCGTCTCGGCGGCGACCACGCCCTGGTGCGACGCGACGTGCGCGAGCAGCGCCTTGCCGGTGACGTCACCGATCGCGTAGACGTGCTCGACGTTGGTGCGCAGTTTGTCGTCGACGCCGATGAAGCCGCGCTCGCTGGTGGCGACGCCGGTCTTCTCCAGGTCCAGGTTGGCGGTGTTTGGCTTGCGGCCGACACCGACCAGCACCACGTCCGCGTCGATCTGCTGCGGCTTGGCGCCGTCCACGGTGACCTTGAGGCCGTCGGCGGCCTGGTCGACGCGGGACACGGTCGCCTCGGTGAGCACCTTGATGCCGCGCTTGGTGAACGAGCGGCCCAGCGCCTTGCCGACCTCGACGTCCTCGGCGGGCACCAGGGTCTTCTGCATCTCGATGATGCTGACCTCGCTGCCGAGGGTGGCGAACAGCGTCGCCCACTCGGCGCCGACCGCGCTGCCGCCGATGATCGCGATGCGCTTGGGCACCTCGGTGAGCCCGAAGGCGCCGTCGGAGGTGATCACGCCGGGCAGGTCCGCGCCGGGCAGCGGCAGCTGCACGGGGACCGAGCCGGTGGCGATGATGACGTCGCGGGCCTTGACCTGCTCGATGGCCTGCGAGCCGGCCGGTTCGGCGGCGTAGCGCGGGCCGTCGGCGCCCAGCGGCGACTCACCGGTGGCGTAGACGTCCACGGTCGTCGGGCCGGTGAACCGGGCGTGGCCGTTGATCACGGTGACGCCGTTGCTCTTGAGCAGGCCTGCGACGCCGTCGGTGAGGCCCTTGACGACGGCGCTCTTGCGACGCGTGATCGCGTCGTAGTCGATGGTGACGTTCTCGACGTTCACCCCGAAATCGGCCGCGTGCAGCACGGTTTCGTACACCTCGGCCGAGCGCAGCATCGCCTTGGTCGGGATGCAGCCCCAGTTCAAGCAGACCCCGCCGGGCCGCTCCTTTTCCACCACGGCGACCGAGAGGCCACGCTGCGCCGCCCGGATCGCGGCGACGTATCCGCCGGGACCGCCACCCACCACGAGAAGGTCGAACTCCTGCACTTCGCTGTGCTCCTTTGACTGCACGCGCCGGTTACGGAAAGCCCGGATCGAGCGGGCAATTCTCACTGTGAGTGTCGTGAGCACGACCACTTCCGCGCTATGCCCGCTCGCCCAGACTTCTCACATAACGGATGTGCAGAGCGCACATTCCCACGCGTGACGTACACAACATGTAATGCGATCATCACCGACAGTATTCGAGACGGCGATCACATGATCGGAGACACACCCAGGCACAAAAAAGCAAGCGGCGGCGCCGACACCGAGTCGACGCCGCCGCCTGCGGCCCGAATTATACAATTTGTCCGACTGCCACGCTTGCACAGTCAAGCGGCTGACCAGGTGGCGTCTCAGCCGGCCCGCTGCTGCCGTTGCACGGCCAACGCGGCATACGCGGCCGCGCCGTCGCCGAGCACCGCGTCGTCGAACCGGGCTCGCGGCGAGTGGTTGTTCGGCGCCTTCTCGGGGTCGAGGTCGTCCGGGCAGGCGCCCAGGGAGATCATCGCTCCGGGGATTTCGTCGAGCACCCGGGAGAAGTCCTCCGAGGCGCTGAGCGGTTTGGGCGCCCGGGCGAAGCTGTGCTCACCGTGCAGCTCCCGCAGGGCGTCCGCGACGAACTCCGCCTCCGCCTCGTCGTTGACCGTCACCGGGTACTGCTCGACGAATTCCGCTCGCACCTCCGCCCCGTGCGCCGCGGCGATGCCCCTGCAGACCTGGACCGCACCGTCCTTGACCACCGACTGGGCGTGCCGGGAGAAGGACCGGACCGTCGCGGCGAAGGTGACCTCGTCGGGGATGACGTTCTCCTGGGTGCCGCCGTGGATCATGCCCACCGTCAGCACCACCGGGTCGAAGATGTCGAACCGGCGGGTCACGAAGGCCTGCAGCGCCAGGACCATCTCGCACGCCACCGGCACCGGATCCACCGCCCGGAACGGCGCCGAACCGTGCCCGCCGCTGCCCCGAACGGTCACCTCCAACCGGTTCGACGCCGAGAGCATCGGCCCACCACGGGTGGTGAAGAGACCACGGCGCAGCCCGGAGATCACGTGCAGCGCGTAGGCCGCGTCGGGTTTGCGCCCGGAAGCGGACAGCAGGCCCTCTTCGAGCATCCGCGCCGCGCCGTCGTAGCCCTCCTCTCCCGGCTGGAACATGAACACCACGTCCCCGGCGAGCTGATCCCGTTGCGGCGCCAGCAGTTTCGCCGCGCCCAACAACATCGTCGTGTGCAGATCATGACCGCAGGCGTGCATCCGGTCGTTGTCCGCGGCGAAATCCAGCCCGGTCTGCTCCACCACCGGCAACGCGTCCATGTCCCCGCGCAGCAGCACCGTCGGGCCCGGTCGCGATCCGCGCAGGACCGCGGTGACCGAGCTGAGACCGGCACCCGTCGACACCTCCAGGCCCAGTCCGTCCAATTCGGACAACACGCGTTCCTGGGTGCGCGGCAGCCGCAGCCCCAGCTCCGGAACCCGGTGCAGATCATGGCGAATCCGCACCAGGTCCGGATGCAGAGCGCGGGCGTCGTCCAACAACGTCGGCAGGGCGATCACGGCTGTCCCTTCTCATCGGAATGTGCACCGAGCACCGCGGTTCCCAACAGCGTGATGACGGCGGTACCGGCGGCGAACCACGGAACCGCGGTCAGGTGCCCGAGCGCCGCGAGCCCCTCCGCCAGCAGCGGGAAGGTGCCACCGAACAGCGCCACCGCGAGGGTGAACGGCACACCCATCGCCACCACCCGCACCGCCACAGGGAAGATCTCGCTGTAGAGCACGTTCGCCACTGCCGTGGTGGGCGCGACGCCGAGGACGAGGTAGCAGGTCGCCACCGCCCACATCGGCAACCAGCCCTGAGCGAGCGCGGTCATCAGCGGAACCGTGCTCAACGCCAGCAGCAGAGCCCCGATGCGGAACACCTTCATGCCGCCGAAGCGATCGGCCAGCAACCCGGAAACCACCATCGCGGCGATCAACGCGAGCAGGCTCGGGATCATCTCCAGGTTGGACGCCGCGGAATGCGCGACGCCGACCTGCGCGGCGTACTCCGGCAGGTAGACGGTCCCGAAGTAGACCCCGACGGTGGTGCCGGTGGTCATCAGGAACACCGCGAGCATGCTTCGGGCGTGTTCGAGCGGTTTCGGCCGCGGTGCCGCGGCGCTCCTACCGGCCTCGAACTCCTCGCTCTCGGCGGCCGTGCTGCGCACCCAGAACGCCAGGACCCCGAAGAGCGCCGCGACGACGAAACCGATCCGCCAGCCGCCGTCGACGACCCCCTGCTTGCCCAGCACGAGCAGCAGCGCGCCGACGACCGCGAAGCAGAGGATGTTGCCGATGAACGCGCCGCAGTAGGACAGGCCGCTGTAGAGGAACTTGCGGCGCTGCGGCGCGGTTTCGGTGATGTAAGCCGCGACGCTCGGGTTCTCCCCGCCCATCGCGATCCCCTGCAGGGCGCGCAGCAGCACCAGGACCACCGGAGCCGCGACCCCGATCGTCGCCGCCGTGGGCAGCGCCGCGATCAGCAGGCTGCCCAGGCAGATCGTGCCCATGCTGACGATCAGCGCGAACCGGCGGCCGCGCACGTCGGCGATCCGGCCGAGCAGGTAGCTGCCCATCGGGCGGACCACGAATCCCACCGCGAAACCCGCATAGGCCGCGAGCAGCTTGGTCAGCTCGTCGTCCCCGGCGAACATCTGCGATGCGAAGTACGGCGCCAGAACCGCGTAGATCGTCCAGTCGAACGACTCGACGATCCCGCCGACGGTGCCGGCGATCAGTTCTCGACGCCCCTTCGGCGAAACCGCCACTCGCCCTGGCCGCGCTGCCAGGGCCCCATCCACCTGCGCCAACACTCACCTCCGAGGTGTGTTCGTGCCGAGCAGAGTGCGATCCGGTGTAGTTCGCCGAAAGGAACCTGCGCGAGAATGCAGGAAAAAGCGCGAGGGCTGGATGGTCATGCAGGAAAAGACACTGGACGAGCTGGACCGGTCGATCCTGCACGCGCTGCAGATCGCGCCCCGCGCCTCCTGGACCGAGGTGGGCCGGGTGCTCGACGTGGATGCGGTGACCGCGGCGCGCCGCTGGGACCGGCTGCGCAGCACCGGCCGGGCCTGGACGACCTGCTACCCGGGAGTCCGGCTGATCGACGCGATCTTCACGGCTTACGTCGAGATCGACGTGCAGTCCGGCCGGGCGATGGAGGTGGCCCGAACGCTGGCGACCTACCCGCAGGTGGCCACCGTCGAACACCTCGCGGGCGGCCGGGACCTGCTGGTCATGGTGCTGATCCAGGATCTCGGCGCGCTGTCGGAGCTGGTGTCCGAACGCATCTCGGCACTGCCCGGGGTCGCCCGCACCCGCGCCGCGCTGGGCACCCGCGTGTTCACCGAAGGCTCCCGGTGGCGACTGCGCAGCCTCACCGCCGCCCAACAGCGCCGGCTGGCCCGGCCTGCCACCGAACAGCCACGCGCCGATCTCGACGAGCACGACCACCAGCTGATCACCGCCCTGTCCCGGGATGCCCGGGCACCCGCGGTCGAGCTGGCCCGGGAGACCGGGCTGAGCGCGCCGAACGTCCGCCGCCGCATCGCCGGGCTGACGCACCACGGCGACGCCGTGCTGCGGTGCGAGGTCGCCCGCAACCTCACCGAATGGCCGATCGCCGCCACCCTCTGGGCCAGCGTGCCGCCCGGCGAGCTCGACAAGGTCGTGCAGGGCCTGGCCGCCCTGCCCGAACTGCGGATGTGCTCATCGGTCACGGGCCCGCACAACCTGCTGTTCACGCTGTGGCTGAAATCCGTGGCCGACCTGGCGCGCCTGGAAGCGCTGCTGGCCGACCGCCTGCCCCAACTCCACCTCGTGGACCGGGCGGTGACGCTGCGCATGGTGAAGCTGATGGGCCGCCTCCTGGACGAGGACGGCCACGCCGCGGGCTGCGTCCCGATCGACCCCTGGCTGCCGCCGAAGCGGCTGCCGGATCCCCGCCGGTAGGGGCGGCGCCAAATCGGCACCGCCCCTGCGGGTCAGTTGCCCGACTGCTGGCGTTGCACGGCCAGCGCCGCGTATGCGACGGCCCCGTCGCCGAGGACCGCGTCGTCGAACTGGGCGCGAGGCGAGTGGGTGTTCGGCGCGTTCGCCACATCGAGGTCGTCCGGGCAGGCGCCGAGGGCGATCATCGCGCCCGGCACCTCGTCGAGCACTCGGGAGAAGTCCTCGGAACCTGCGACCGGGTTGGGCGCCGGGGCGAAGCGCTCCTCGCCGTGCAACTCGCGCAGGGTGTCGGTCACGAACGACGTCTCGGCCACGTCGTTGACCGTCACCGGGTACAGCTCGACGAACTCCGCGTCCAGCTCGGCCCCGTGCGCGGCCGCGATGCCCTCGCACACCCGGATCGAGCCGTCCTTGACCACCGCCTGGGCCTGCGGCGAGAACGACCGGACCGTCGCGGCGAAGGTGACCTCGTCGGGGATGACGTTCTCCTGGGTGCCGCCGTGGATCATGCCCACCGTCAGCACCACCGGGTCGAAGATGTCGAACCGGCGGGTCACGAACGACTGGAGCGCCAGGACCATCTCGCACGCCACCGGCACCGGATCCACCGCCCGGAACGGCGCCGAACCGTGCCCGCCGCTGCCCCGAACGGTCACCCGCAGCCGGTTCGACGCCGAGAGCATCGGCCCACCACGCGTCGTGAACACCCCCTGCTTGATCCACGATGACATGACGTGCAGGGCGTAGGCCGCGTCGGGCTTGCGGCCGCTGGCGTCGAGCAGTCCCTCTTCGATCATCCGCGCCGCGCCGTCGTAGCCCTCCTCTCCCGGCTGGAACATGAACACCACGTCGCCTGAGAGCTGATCCCGGCGCGGGGCAAGCAGTTTCGCCGCACCTAGCAGCATCGTGGTGTGCAGGTCGTGCCCGCAGGCGTGCATCCGCCCGTCGGTGGCGGCGAAGTCCAGCCCGGTCTCCTCCGCGACGGGCAGCGCGTCCATGTCCCCGCGCAGCAGCACCGTCGGGCCGGGGCGGGCTCCGCGCAGCACCGCCGTGACGGAGCTGACCGATTCCCCGGTGGACACCTCCAGCCCCAGACCGTCCAATTCGGATAGAACCCGCTCCTGGGTGCGCGGCAGCTGCAACCCCAGCTCCGGAATCCCGTGCAGGCCGTGGCGGATCTGCACCAGATCCGGATGCAGCGCGCGGGCATCGTCGAGCAAGGTCGACAAGGAAGTCATGGCAGTATTTCTCCGAATTCAGTCCTGTTTGAAAAGCGCGGTGCCCACCAGCGCGATGACGGCGACGATGGCGGCCGCCCAGGGCACCGCGGCGAGGTACCCGGCCGCGCCGAGGCCCTGGGCCAGCAGCGGGAAGGTGCCGCCGAACAACGCGATCGAGAGGGTGGACGGCACACCCATGCACACCACCCGCACCTCGACCGGGAATCCACGCGCGGACAGCACGTTGGCCAGCGCGATGGTCGGCGCGACGCCGAGCACCAGGTAGAGGGTCGTCACCGCCCACACCGGCAACCAGCCCTGCGCGAGCGCCGTCATCAGCGGCACCGTGCACAACGCCAGCAGCACCAACCCGATCCGGAACACCCGCATGCCACCGAAGCGGTCGGCCAGAATCCCGAACAGCGCCATCGCGGCGATCAGCAGCAGCAGGCTTGGGATCATGCTCAGGTTCGAGCCCGCGGCGGGCGCCGCACCGACCTGCGCCGCGTACTCCGGCATGTAGGTCGTGCCCAGGTAGTAGCCGACGGTGACCCCGGTGGTCATCAGGAAAACCGCGAGCATGTTCCGCATGTGCCCGGCCAGCTTCGGCCGCTGCGCTTCGCGCTTGCCGCTCTCGAACTCGCCGCTCTCCGCGGCGATGCTGCGCACCCAGAACGCCAGCACGCCGAACACCGCCGCGATGACGAACCCGATCCGCCAGCCGCCGTCCACGACGCCCGGCTTGCCCATCACGAGCAGCAGCACGCCCACAACCGCGAAGCACAGGACGTTGCCGATGATCACGCCGCTGTAGGACAGGGCGCTGAACAAGAACTTGCGGTTCGACGGTGCCGTCTCGCTGATGTACGCGGCCACGCTGGGCGCTTCCCCGCCCATCGCGACGCCCTGCAGCGCCCGCAGCAGCACCAGCAGCGCCGGAGCCGCGACACCGATCGACGCCGCGGTGGGCAGCAGCGCGATCAGCAGGCTGCCGAGGCAGATGGTGATCATGCTGACCATCAGCGCGAACCGGCGGCCCCGCACGTCGGCGAGCCGCCCCAGCAGGTAGCTGCCGAAGGGCCGGACCACGAAGCTCACCGCGAAGCCCGCGTAGGCGGCCAGCAGCTTGGTCAGCTCGTTGTCCCCGGCGAACATCTGCGATGCGAAGTACGGCGCCAGCACCGCGTAGATCGTCCAGTCGAACGACTCGACGACGCCGCCCACCGTCCCGGCGAGCAGCTCCCGGCGCCCCTTCGCCGGGACCGTTGATCTCCCTGGTCGCGCCACCAGGGCGTCGTCCACCTGCGTCACGTTCACCTCCGAGGTGCTGTCGTTCGGAGCAGCGTGCGACCCGGCGGCAAAGATCGATAGAAACTTGCGCGAGAATGCACGGAAAAGCTCGAAGGGCAGGTCCGAATGCATGATTCGTCACTCGACGAGCTGGACCGCTCGATCCTGCACGCGCTGCAGATCTCGCCGCGCGCCGCCTGGACCGAGATCGGTGGCGTGCTCGGCGTGGATTCGGCCACCGTCGGGCGGCGCTGGGAACGGCTGCACGCGGCGGGTCTCGCCTGGACGACCTGCTACCCCGGGCGGCTGGCCGGTTCGATCTGCATGGCCTTCATCGAGATCGACGTGCAGTCCGGGCAGCAGGTGGCGGTGGGTCGCCAGCTCGCGACCTACCCGCAGGTGATCACCGTCGAACACATGGCCGGAGGCCGGGATCTGCTGATCACCGTGATGATCCGGGATCTCGGCACGCTCTCCGAGCTGCTGTCCGATCGCATCTCGCCGCTGCCGGGCGTCGTGCGCACCCGCGCCGCGCTGGGCACCAAGGTCTTCACCGAGGGATCCAGCTGGCGGCTCCGCGCGCTGAAACCGTCCCAGCAGCGCCGACTGGCCCGCCCGACCACGACGGACCTGCCGCCCGCGACCGACCTCGAAGAGCGCGACCGCAGGCTGATCACCGCGCTGGCCCGGAACGGCCGGGCGACCGCGGTCGAGCTCGCCCAGGAGGCCGGCCTGAACGCGCCGAGCGTGCGCCGGCGGCTGGCCGGGATGACGCACAACGGCGGCCTGTCGCTGCGCTGCGAGATCGCGCGCGACCTGACCGACTGGCCGGTCTCGGCGAGCCTGTGGGCGAGCGTGCCGCCGGGACAGCTGGACAAGGTGGTGCAGGGCCTGCGGGCGCTGCCCGAACTCCGGCTGTGCGCATCCGTAACGGGCCCGCAGAACCTGCTGTTCACGGTGTGGCTGAAATCGGTGGCGGACGTGGGCCGCCTGGAAGCGCTGCTCGGCGACCGCCTCCCCCAACTGCAGCTGGTCGACCGAGCGGTGGCGCTGCGCCAGGTGAAGCTGATGGGCCGGCTCCTGGACGACAACGGCCACGCCGAGGGCTGCATCCCGATCAACCCCTGGCTACCCCCGAAATCCCTGCCAACCGCCTGACCGCTACCCACACCGCGACGCAACCCCAAGAGCTTCTTCTAGGGTTGTCCTGCGGCGAGGAGTCCTTGCCCGGGGCCAACGGCGGAGATGTTCAGCGTGCGCAGGGCCGCCCAGATAGTGGCCTGGTTGGCAGTGATGATCGGCTTGCCCAGCTCCTGTTCCAGCGGCGCGATGACGTCATAGGTCGGCAATGCCGTGCAACTGAGGAACACCGCGTCCGATTCGGGGTGGTCAGCGGCACGCACCAGATCGGCCACGCGTGCGTACGACACCGCGTACACCTCTCTGATCGAGCCGAGACCGAGGTCGGTGCTGGAGACGACGTCGAATCCCGACTCCGTCAGGAACTCGCCCAGTCGCAGGCCCACCGGCGGTTCGTAGGGATGCGCGACCGCCACACGTCGTGTGCCAACGGCCCGCAGCGCGTCGACGACGGCTCCCGCGGTGGTCACGGCCCGCGGTGCGCCCTGTTCGAGCACCGCGTCCCGGAGCGCGCGCTCGCGACCGATGCCGCCGACGAAACTGCAGGCCGTGCACAGAAAAGCCACGGTCCGCACGCCGAGCGCGCACATCTCACGGGTGGGGCGTTCGACGCAGCCGGGCTGGTTGAGGGTCGACACCAGGTCCAGGTTGTCGGTGAACGACACCGGATCGGTGCGAGCGATGAACAGCGAAACCTCGTCCGGCACCCACCGCCAGAGTTCCCGGTCGCGATCGAAGTCGAACGACGCGACGATTCCCACGCCGACCTGCGGTGGCGGTCCTGCGAAACCAGTACTCATTCCGGCCCGTCCTCGTGTGTGCGGTTGTTCCGCACCAACGCTAGGAAAGCCGGGGCCTCGGATGAATGGATCATGCCAACCGATCCGGCGCTGGGGCTTTCTGTTCGCTAGGCAGAACTGCCCGATGCTTGTCGCATGACCAAGCCGCTCGATCAGGCTGATCAACAACCTCCCGGATCAGGGCTTGATCACGTGCACCGTCCTCAGCGCCCTGCCCTAGTCCCGGAGGCCGTCGCGGAGGCGCAGCGCGGACAGCGCCAGCGACAGCGACACGTATGCCGTGCGGCCGTAGAGGGGCTGGCCGATCAGGGACGTGATGCGGTGCAGGCGGTTCAGGACCGTGTTGCGGTGGCAGTGGAGGCGGACCGCCGCGTTGGCCGTCGAGCAGTTCTCCTCCAGCCACGCCGTCAGGGTGTCCAGCAGCATGTCGCGTTCCTTGACCGGCAGCTCCAGGATCGGGCCGAGCTGGGACTCCAGCATCCGCTGCGCCAGGTCCGGCGACTGCACCAGCAGCGCCTCCGGGAACCGCTCCTCCAGGGTCACCAGCTCCGCGGCGCCGTACGACGACGTGCCCAGCGTGGTGAGCGCGAGCTGGTGGGCGAGCCCCACCTCCGCGAGGCCGCGCACCGGCGGCGACACCGCGACCCGGCCGCGCGCCAGCGGTCGCAGCGCGTCCAACGCGAGATCCTTGCTCCGCTGCTCCAGCGCCACCAGGCCCACCAGCGAATCGGCGCGCACCTGCCACACCGAGCGGAAGTGCAGGGCGCTCAAGGTGTCCTGGTGCCCGCGCAGCGCGAAGCCGCCGTCGCTGGTCAGGTCGGCGACGATCACCAGGTACCGCCCGCCGGTGGGCAGGTCGAGCTCCTTCGCGGTGCGCTGCGCGAAGGCGATGTCGCGCGCGCGACCCGCGAGCAGGTCCTCGACCATGGCGTGGCGCCGCTGGTCGTCGCGGCGCAGCCGCTCCAGCTCGGTGTTGCGGTAGGACGTCGACAGCGTCGAGGACAGCCCGTCGATGACCGTCCAGATCGACGTCGCGACGCCCAGCACCGAGTCGGGATCGGCGCCGTCCTGGTGCGCCTGGTCGACCAGCGCCTCCCAGGCGATCCGGCCGCCCAGCCGGAACGTCCGCAGCATCACCTCCAGCGGCACGCCCTGCTCGGCGCGGCGGCGGCCGATCGCGGCCGCCACGTCGTCGCCGTCGGGCCCGGCGACCTCACCGCTGAGGATCTGCAGGATGCGCTCGAGGTACTGCCGGCAGCCCTCCCAGAGATCCTCCTTGGGCACCGGGCTGTAGTCGGTCCACTCCGGGTTGTCGGTGAAGATCGCGGCCATCAGCCGCTCGGTGAGAGCGGGCACGTCGGCGAGGCGGGCCCTGGCCAGCGCGTGGGTGACCTGGGCGGCGGAGTCGGCAGGATCGGCTACCACACCTGGAACGATACCGGCCGCCCATCGACCTTCTTTCTTTGAAGCGGCGCAGCCCAGAACGAGCCTGGAACCACTCGTTGCTCATCGCTCGATGCGTAGCAGTCCCTCCTGCGCGACCGTTGCGACGTGGCGGCCGGAACGGTCGAAGACGTTGCCGCGTCCAAGCACCCGACCGCCCGCCGCAACCGGGCAGTCCTGGTCGTAGAGCAGCCACTCGTCGGCGCGGAGGTCTTCGTGGAACCACATCGCGTGATCCAGACTGGCCAGCTGCAAGCCCTTGGCGTGCCGGTCGACGCCGTGCAGCAGGAACACCGGCTCCAGCAAGGTCATGTCCGAGGCGTAGGCCAGCGCGCAGGCGTGCAGCAGCGGATCGTCCGGCAGCTTCTCCGGGGCGCGCATCCACACCAGGTGCCGCGAGGCGTCGGTCGGCTCGACCGGCGGCGCATCAGTACTGCGGCGCGAAGCGCCTCCGTGGGGGGTGGCGGTCGGGAGACGGGTGGGGGGGTTGTCGACGTGGCGGAGCTCGATCGCGCGGGGCTTGCGCCACCAGTCCGGTACCGGCACGTCGGAGTCGGCGAAGCGCTCGTGCAGCGGCAGCAGGTCCTCTGGCTCGGTGGCCCGCGGGAACTCCGCCTGGTGCCGCAGGCCGTCGCGGCCGCGCTGGAAGGAGACCAGCGCGGTGAACACCTCGACCCCGTCCTGGCGGGCGATCACCCGCCGCGCCGAGGTCGCTCCGCCATCCCGAATTCTGTCCACTGTGTACTCGATGAGGTCGGTCGGGTCGGCGGGCCGGACGAACAGCGCGTGCATCGAGTGCACCGGCCGGTCGTCGGCGACCGTGCGTCCGGCGGCGGCGATCGACTGGGCGAGCAGCAGCCCGCCGAAGAGTCGGAGCTTCGGCATCGGCTGGGTGCGGCCCAGGAACCGGTCGGCATCCGGCTCCGCCAGGTCGAGCAGGTCCTGCAGGCGAGGAACGTCCATGACCTGAATCAACTACGCACAACAGGTGGTATCAAGTTGCACGTGACAGGCGACACAACCGGTGGATCAGGGGCGGCCGAGCGGTGATCGACGCTGCGATGCGCGCACGCTCCCCCCGGCTTCCCGACGAGCTGGCCGGTCGGCTGCGGGAAGGGATCATGACGGGCCGGCTGCGGCAGGGCGATCACCTGCACCTGGAACGCCTCGCCGAGCAGCTCGGCGTCAGCGTCACACCGGTGCGGGAGGCGCTGCTGGCGCTGCGCGGCGAGGGCTTCGTCGACCTGGAACCGCGCCGCGGGTTCACCGTGGCGCCGCTGAGCCGGCAGGACTTCGAGGACGCGCACCGGCTGCAGGCCACCATCGCGGGCGAGCTCGCGGCCCGCGCGGCGCGCCAGATCGACGCCGAGCGGCTCGCCGAACTCGGTTCCCTGCTCGAGGAAATGCAGATGGCGAACCGGTTCGCGCTGCTCGACATGGGCGCGCCGGTGGCCCGCTTCCACGCCGTGATCTGCCGGGCCGCCGAATCGCCGAAGCTCGCCTGGTTCCTCGGCATCGCGGTGCGCTACACGCCGCGCAACACCACCGCCGACGTGCCGGGCTGGCGGGAAATCGCGGTCGCCGATCACCAGACGCTGCTCACCGCGCTGTGCCACCGGGATCCCGCCGGGGCGCGCGCCGCGATGCACCAGCACATCACCCATACCGGACAGTTACTGATCCATCACCTGCAGCAACTGGGGCTGTGGGCCGAGCCGCCCGAAAACCCACCCCCACCAGGGAGTTCCGCATCACACTTGGAACATGGCGAAGGTCGCTAACGTTGTTCCCTCTCGTGGCGACACCCCAGGTGAGACGCCCGACGTGGCGTTCGCCGCAATTCGCCTTTTGTTCCTACGCGAGAATCCGGGGGCACCTGCCATGCAAAGCAACAGCCGCACCTTCGTGTCGGTTGTCGGAACGGTGATGATGGTCGTGACGACCGTTCTGCTCGCTTCGTGGAGCCCCCCTCAATCGGAAACACCGATCCATCCGGCGGCCAACCAGGCCTCGATCGTCCTGGACCACTAGGTCTCCCGGACCACGTCCCGCGGGCGTTTGTCGTTGCGCAGCCCCGAAAAGCGCGGGTGACGCAGCTTGCCGTCGCCGGTCCACTCGGTGAACCCGACCTGCGCGACCAGCTCCGGCGCCACCCAGTGCGCGCCGGGCTCGGTCACCGGATCGGCGAACGGCGAGCGCTCGCGGGCCAGCTCGTCCAGCCTGCCGCGCAGGTCCCGCAGCGTCCGCTCGTCGTAACCGGTGCCGACCTTGCCCGCGTAGCGCAGCCGCGAATCCTGGTAGTAGCCGACCAGCAACGCTCCGAAGCCGACGCGGGATCCCTTGGGTTCGGTGTAGCCGCCGATGACGAATTCCTGGTCGGCGACGCACTTGAACTTCAGCCAGTCGCGGCTGCGCCCGCCGCGGTAGGGCCGGTCTGCGCGCTTGGCGATCAGGCCTTCCCAACCGCGGCGGCACGCTTCGCGGAAGAACTCCTCGCCGTCGCCGGCGCGGTGCGCGCTGAACCGCAGCGGGTCGGTGAAGTCGAAGCACTCGCGCAGCAGGCGCTTCCGGGAGCGCAGCGACAGCCGCGTGAGGTCGACGCCGCCGAAGGCGATCAGGTCGAACGCGTAGAAGTAGACCGCGACGCCGGTGCGGCGGGCCGCCCGCGGATCGGTCAGGTTGAGGCGCTTCTGCAGCCGCGCGAAGCTCGTCCGGTCGCCCTCGAAGGCGACCATCTCGCCGTCCAGCACGAACCGGTCCGCGCCCTGCGCGGCGAGCGCGTCGATGATCTCCGGGTAGGAGGCGTCGACGCGTTTGTGGTTGCGCGACCACAGCACCGGCCGGTCGCCGTCGCAACCGGCGATCACCCGCGCCCCGTCCAGCTTGCGCTCGAAGATCCAGTCCGGATCGGAGAACCGGCGGTCGGTCAGCGTCGCCAGGGCGGGCTCGTGCCAGGTCCCGCCGGGCCAGGACCGCAGCAGGCCGCGTTCGGCATCGTCCAGAAGGCGCAGCGGATCGTTCATCGAATGCGGAATACCCGGAGATTTCGGCGGCGCAAACCGGTTCAGCTGAGAGCCGGCTGTGAACGACCTGTGAGTTGCACCCCGCGAGAGTTCCCAATCGGGTTAATGCGAGAAACTGGACGTGCCGTCCTTCCCCGCAGAACCAGCGGGCCCGACCGCCGAAGGTGAAAAGCGCGCGATGTCGAACAACAAGAACCCCGTGACCGAGAAGAGCGGGCTGTCCACGAACGTCATCCTCACCGTCGTGGTGGTGGTCGTCGCCGTCGTGGTGATCGGCGGCGTGCTGCTGTTCAGCCGCGGCGGTTCGGACAACGCCGATTCCGGCGGCCCCGCGGTGGCGGCCGAGATCCTGCGCAAGCCCGACAGCAACGTGCTGATCGCCGCGCCGGACAACAAGGTCACCGTTGTCGAGTTCCTCGACTACCAGTGCCCGGGCTGCCACTCGTACTACTCGGGGCTGACCAAGCAGATCGAGAAGGACTACGCGGGCAAGATCACCTTCATCGCCCGCAACTTCCCGCTCGGCATGCACCCGCTGGCCCGGCCGGCCGCGCAGGCCGCCGAGGCCGCCGCGGTGCAGGGCAAGTTCAAGGAGATGTACCACGCGATCTACGACAACTACGACGCGTGGGCGGTGGCGCCCGACGGGCAGAACATCAGCACCGACGAAGCCAAGGCGCGCGGGCTGTTCGACCAGTACGCCCAGCAGCTCGGCCTCGACCTGAACAAGCTCCACCAGGACATGAACTCGCCTCAGGTCAACGCCAAGATCGACGCCGACGTCGCCGACGGGGAGAAGGCCGGGGTGCAGAGCACGCCGACGATCTTCATCAACGGCAAGGAGTTCGACGCGGGCAACATCCAGACCTTCCAGCAGCTCAACGACGCCTTCCGCGGCGAGCTCGACAAGGAGCTCGCGAAGTGACCGCCGCCCACGCCGTCGAACCGGCCCCCGCCGAGCGATCGCACCCGAGCGGCGCGGCGCGCGGCCTGGGCTGGCTGTACGTCGTGGGCGGCGTGATCGGCTTCGCCGGCTCGTTCGCGCTGATCCTGGAGAAGCTGGAGAAGCTGGCCAACCCCGGCTACGTGCCGACCTGCAGCATCAACCCGATCATCTCGTGCGGTTCGGTGATGGACAGCACCCAGGCGGCGGTGCTCGGCTTCCCGAACCCGCTGATCGGGGTGGCGGCGTTCCCGGTGGTGGTCACCGCCGGGGTCGCGGTGCTGGCCGGGTTCCGGCCGCCGCGCTGGTTCTGGCTGGGCATGCAGCTCGGCACCACGCTGGCGGTCGGCTTCATCCACTGGCTGGTGGTGCAGAGCCTCTACGAGATCGGCGCGCTGTGCCCGTACTGCATGGTCGTGTGGGTCGTGACCATCCCGCTGTTCTGGTACACGACGCTGCACAACCTCGAGGCCGGCAACCTCGGCGGCGGCAAATCCGTCGGCGCGGCGCTGCGCCGGGTCCACAGCGTGGTGCTCGCGGTGTGGTATCTGGTCATCGTGGTCCTGATCCTGCAGGCGTTCTGGGACTACTGGACCACCCTGGTGTAACCGGCGGCCCGTCCGTTTGTTCGGTGCGGGCCTCGGGTACCAGGTGACTGTGAGTGAGGTGTGCGCCGCACCGACCGAGACGAGGTGGCCCGGGATGAGCGTGGAACGCGAGCTCGCGCACGTCGAGCCGGAGACAGCCGCGGCGAACCTGGTCGAGGTCCGCATCGCGGCCGAACCAGCCCAGTTGGCGGTCATGCGGGCCGTCGCCGGTGATCTCGCGATGCGCGCCGACTACGACGTCGACTCCATCGCGGACCTGCGGTTGGCCGTCGACGAAGCGTGCTCGTCGCTGGTCCGGCTGGCCGCCCCGGCCGCGACGCTCGTCTGCCGGTTCCGTCTCGGCGGCGACCGGCTGTCGGTCACCGCCGAGGTGATCAGCGACGATGCGTTCGGACCCCGCAAGGACACCTTCAGCTGGCGCGTGCTGAGCGCGTTGGCCGACGTTGTGTCAACCTCGGTCGAGTCGGATCCGGCTGCCAACGGCAGCCACCTGGTGCGGATCGAGTTGACCAAGGGACGGACGGCCCACGTGTGAAACGAGCGGACTCCAAGCCGACAGCGCACTCGCGCAACGAGCGCTACGACCGGCTGGCGCCGCTGTTCCGCGAGCTCGCGAAGCTGGGCAAGGAGGATCCGCGCCGCGGCGTACTCCGCGAAACGCTGGTGACCGAGCACCTGCCGGTGGCCGAGCACATCGCCCGCCGCTTCAGCCACCGCGGCGAATCGCAGGAGGACCTCACCCAGGTCGCGACGCTGGGGCTGATCAACGCGGTGGACCGCTTCGACCCGGAGCGCGGCGTGGACTTCCTGTCCTACGCGGTGCCGACGATCATGGGCGAGGTGCGCAGGCACTTCCGGGACACCGGCTGGGCGGTGCGGATGCCGCGCAGGCTGCAGGAGCTGCACCTGTCGGTGTCGGCGGCGATCGCCCGGCTGTCGCAGGAGCTGGGCCGCGCACCGACGCCGAGCGAGCTCGCGAAGCACCTCGGGATCGGCACCGACGACGTCTACCGCGGTCTGGAGGCGGGCAACGCCTACCGCAGCGCCTCGCTGGACGAACTGCTCACCGACACCGACGAGATCCCGCTCGGCGACGCCATCGGCTCCGACGACGCCGAGCTGGCCGAGGTGGAGAACCGCGAGATGGTCCGGCCGCTGCTGCAGGACCTGCCGGACCGGGAGCGCCGCATCCTGGTGATGCGCTTTTTCCGCGGCATGACCCAGACGCAGATCGCCGAGCAGATCGGCATCTCGCAGATGCACGTCTCCCGCCTGCTGGCGCGAACCCTCGGCTTCCTCCGGCAACGCCTGGAGGAAGACCAACCGGCCGAAACCGCCGCCGAGCAGTAGCCGGGCCCGGAAATGGGGAAGCCGCCCGGGACCCGTCGGGGGCTTCGGGTCCCGGGCGGCTGCTCAGGGTCGCTTTACAGCGAGATGCCGCGCTCTTTGAGCCAGGGCAGGGGGTTGATCTTGATGCCGTCCTCGATGACCTCGAAGTGCAGGTGCGGGCCGGTGGACTGGCCGCGGTTGCCCATCGTGGCGATCTTGTCACCGGCACCGACCTGCTGGCCGACGCTGACGTCGATGGTGTTGATGTGCCCGTAGACGGTGATCGTGCCGTCGTTGTGCTGCACCCGGATCCACTGGCCGAAGCCGCTGGCCGGGCCGGCCTCGATGATCTTGCCGGCGGCCACCGCGCGGATCGTGGTGCCGATGCTGTTGGCGATGTCGACGCCCCGGTGGCTGGTGCCCCAGCGGGCGCCGAAGCCGGAGGTGAAGGTGCCTTCGGCGGGCTTGACGAAGCTGCGCGCCTTCCGCTCCCGCTCCTCCTCCGCGCGCTTGGCCTCGGCGGCGGCCCGCTCGGCCTCCGCGCGGGCGGCTTCGCGCTCCTGCTCGATCGCCTCGCTCTTGTCGATCTTCTGGCCCTCCTCGGCCGAGTCGATCGGGGACTGGGCGGCGAGCAGCCGAACCGCGGCCGGGCTCTCGGTGGTGCCGGTGACGGCGAGGCTCAGGTTCTTCGAACCGACGAGCCGCTGCACGGGCTGGTCGACCTCGGAGTCGGCGCTGGCGGCCAGCGGCTGCCCGACCGCGGCGAAGGCGCCTCCGGCGACCACTGCCGCGACAACCTTGTTGCGAGCCGGAAGGACGGCCTTCGGGGGATGGCCGCCCTCCTTGCGGTGCTTGCCCATCTTCACCTTCCGTCTCGGGGGGATCCGATCGCTGCCCCGCCGGGGGATTGCGGGGAACGCCTCTCGGGGGTGAGGCATTGCCGTGATCGAACCGTGACGTACGAGCCGTGAACGTAGCTGAGGGTTATCGACAGACGCAACCACTGACCCGTTTGGCGGATAAAACCTATACGGTTGCCACCCGATCAGTAACTCTGAGTGCTTCACAAAGATGACCAGTCGATAACGGCAGGGCCGAAAGTCCCCGATTCAGCCGAACCCGCCGGGTCACTCACCCGAAACGATCAAGGCGCCCGTCGTTTCCGCTGGCCCAAAGCAAAACGATCAGCCCAGCCGGCGCGCGCCGCCCGCATCGCCGCCCCTGCGCCCGCACCGCGGAGTCCACAGAGGACACTGCCGTGCACCGGCGGCTGAACTGCCGCGATCACCCGATCGGCAAGATCGATCGACCCTGAAAGTGGCCTTGGGCACACGAAGCGCGAAACCGCGCAGTAACCTTCCCGCACTTTGAGACCAGTGCCGCTCGATCGCGGGATCTGTTTCACTGTCCCGCATGACGCCTGGTGATCAGTGGCGGCTGCTGGTGCAGCGCCTCCACGTCGACCTGCTCCGCGTCACCTCCGCAGGGTGTCGGCGCGCGCGGTAGACCCGCCTCCACCGCCTCATCTCCCCACCCCGAACCGGTTCACACCTGGCTGCGCAGCGCCGCATCGCGGCTCGTCGCGCCCTCCCCGGTACTCACGCACGCACCCACGGAGACATCGTGCAAGCATTCCTGATCTTCGCCATTGGCGGCTTCGTCGCGCAGCTGGTCGACGGCTCACTCGGCATGGCCTACGGGGTGACCTCCACGACGATCCTGCTCACCGCCGGCCTCACGCCGGCCCTGGCGTCGGCATCGGTGCACCTCGCCGAGCTCGGCACCTCGGTCGCCTCCGGGCTGTCGCACTGGAAGTTCGGCAACGTGGACTGGAAGGTGGTGCTCACCCTCGGCGTGCCGGGCGCCGTCGGCGCGTTCCTCGGCGCCACCGCGCTGAGCAACCTCTCCACCGAGGCCGCCGAGCCGTGGATGTCCACGATCCTGCTCGCCCTCGGCCTCTACGTGCTGCTGCGGTTCGCGATCCGCCCGCTGCGGCGCCGCCAGCTCACCGGCGTCAGCCCGAAGCTGCTGGCCCCGCTCGGCCTGGTGGCCGGGTTCGTGGACGCCACCGGTGGCGGCGGCTGGGGCCCGGTGGCGACGCCGACGCTGCTGAGCACCGGCAAGGTCGAGCCGCGCAAGGTGATCGGTTCGGTGGACACCAGCGAGTTCCTGATCGCCGCCGCGGCGAGCCTGGGCTTCCTGACCTCGCTGTCGCACCAGGAGCTGTCCTGGACGACGGTCGGCGCGCTACTGCTGGGCGGCGTGCTCGCCGCACCGCTGGCGGCCTACCTGGTGCGCATCGTGCCGATGCGGCTGATCGGGGTCGGCGCCGGCGGGCTGATCGTGCTGACCAACGCCCGGACACTGATCAAGAACTTCGAGCTGCCCGCCCCGTCGCCGACCATCATCTACGCGGTGATCGTCGTGGCCTGGGTCGCGGCGCTGGCCTACACGATCCGCGTGATCCGGGCCGAGCGGCGGGCGACGACCGAGGTGGACGAGCAGGCCGCCGAGCCGGTCGGGCACTGACCCGATCCGCGTTCGGACGGTGAAGGTTTACCCACGTGCCGTATCGCCGGGATCAACCGAAACGAGTTACTGTTCGGTAGACCGTGTGGAAGCCCCCCGACACACGGTAGGCGCCCCGGGTGCGGAGTCACGCTCCGCGCCCGGGGCACCGCTCCCCGTTACCGGCCGCGACCGACGGCGGCGACCGCGGCGTTAGTGACCAAGTCTGCCCGGCCGCGTTGGTATATTCCAGCCGCCACGCGGCCCAGTCGTCGGCGCGATTGCAGCACGCGCCGTTCAGCGATCCGCGCGCAGCGGATTGGCGGCGTGGCGCCAGTTGACCGTCGGCCGCATAGCGGCGATGTCGACCCGGTACTTGTGCTTGTCCGCCACCCGGAACAGCGACTCGATGAGCGTGTTCGACAGCAGGTGCGGCTCCAGCCCCAGCTCGACCAAGCCGGTGTGCCGGACGTTGTAGTAGTGCTCGCCCTGCTCGACCCGCGGGTTGTCCAGGTACTCGACATCGACCGGCCCCTCGTAGCTGTTGGCCACGATCTTGGCGATCTCCCCCACCGAGTACTTCTCGGTCATCTGGTTGAACACCCGGAACTCGCCGCGGTCGGCCGGGTTCTCCGCGGCCAGCCGGATGCATTCGACGGTGTCGCGGATGTCGATCAGGCCGCGGGTCTGGCCGCCGGTGCCGTACACCGTCAGCGGGTGGCCGAGCACGGCCTGGATGACGAACCGGTTGAGCACCGTGCCGAAGATCGCGTCGTAGTCGAACCTGGTCGCCAGCCGGGCGTCGCGCGCGGTCTGCGGGGTTTCCTGCCCGTAGACGACGCCCTGGTTGAGGTCGGTGGCGCGCAGGCCCCAGGCCCGGCAGGCGAACTCGATGTTGTGGCTGTCGTGCACCTTGCTCAGGTGGTAGAACGAGCCGGGCTTCTTCGGGTACAGCATCCGGTCGGTCCGCCCGTTGTGGGTGACCTCCAGCCAGCCTTCCTCGATGTCGATGTCCGGCGTGCCGTACTCGCCCATCGTGCCCAGCTTGACCAGGTGGATCTCCGGGTCGACCTGCTGGATCGCGAACAGCACGTTGAGGTTGCCGATCACGTTGTTCTGCTGCGTGTAGACCGCGTGCCGGCGGTCGATCATCGAGTACGGCGCGGCCCGCTGCTCGGCGAAGTGCACGACCGCGTCGGGCCGGAAGTCCGCGATCATCGCCTCGGTGAACTCGCCGTCGACCAGATCGCCGTAGTAGGACTTGATCGACTTCCCGGAGACCTCGCACCAGGCGTTCAGGCGGACCTGCATGGGCTCGATCGGCACGAGGCTGTCCACGCCCAGCTCGTGGTCGTAGCCCCGGCGGGCGTAGTTGTCCGCGACCGCGACCTCGTGACCGCGGTCGGACAAGTGCAGAGCGGTCGGCCAACCGAGGTAGCCGTCCCCTCCGAGGACGAGGATTCGCACGCCTTAACTCCTCCAGTTCACCCGTTGGATACAAACACCGGGCATGGTCTCATCTCGTGACCGTTCCATGGTCGACTGCCCTTTTCCTTGCCCCGCACTGAGAATCAGCTGAGACCGGACTCGGTATGGTGCGACGGGAGCGAACCGCACCGAACGGAGACCGCATGGCGCAGCAGACCAGCACCAGGAGCCGGTACTGGCGGTTGCTCAGCCGTTTCGCGGCCGCATCGGTGGTGGCCACCGGGATCAGCCAACTGGTCTTCCTGCTGTCCTACTCGCTCGGCGCCACGCCGGTGATGTCGACCGTGCTGGCGTGGCTGTCCGGCGCGATCCCGAACTTCGTGCTCAACCGGCGCACCTGGGGCGGCGGCGAGCGGGCCGCGCTGCGCGGCGAGATCCTCCGCTACGGCGCGATCTCGGTGGGCACCGCGCTGCTCGCAGCGCTCGCCACGCACAACGCCGAAATTCTGGTGAACGAGCTGTTCCCGGACGCCCGTGCTGGGCAGGTCGCCGTCGTCTGGGGCGCGTTCGTCGCGACCTACGCGGTGATGTTCGTAGTCAAGTTCTTCCTGATCGACCGGCTGGTGTTCCGGCGTTCCCGCCACCAGGTGCCGAGCACGACCCGCGCGTAGCGGTAGCCGTAGCGGAAGCTGCCGCCCTTCTTGCTCACCCCGGCCGTGCGCGGCAGCATCCGCATCGGCTGCTCCAGCACCCGGTAGCCGCGGCTGAGCACGCCGACCAGCAGCTCGGACGACTGGTACTGCGGCTGTTCCAGGGTCACCGAGTTGGGCACCTCGGCCCGCATGCCGCGGAACCCGAACGACGTGTCCGTGATGCGCTGCCTGGTCAGCGCGCTGACCAGCCAGGCGAACATGTAGGTGCCGACGCGGCGGATCAGCGCCGGGCGCTCGTTGCTGCCCAGCCGGCGGGATCCCGTTACGAAGTCGGCGCGGTCGTCGATCAGCGGGCGCAGCAGCTTGGGCAGCTCGGCGATGTCGTACTGGCCGTCGGCGTCGGTGGTGACGATGTAGCGCGCCCCGCGCCCGGCCGCCAGGTGGTAGCCGAGCCGCAGCGCGGCGCCCTGCCCGCGGTTGGTGGGGACGACGCAGGTCTGCGCGCCGTGCTTCAGCGCGATCTTGGCGGTGTCGTCGGTCGCGCCGTCGACCACCACCAGCTTGTCCACGTCGAGGCCGCAGCTGTAGGCCAGGATGCCGTCGAGCACCTCGCCGAGCGACTCCTCCTCGTTGTAGGCGGCGATCAGCACGACCACCGGCGCTAACGGCTGGTCGCCGTAGCGCGCGGCGTAGTCCTCCAGCGCCGCCCGGTCCACCTCGCTCGGGAAGGTCGTGGGCATTTCAGCTCTCCTTCGGGGATTCGGGTCGGGCGATCAGGGCGGTCACGCCGAGCGCACCCGCGAGCGGGATCAGGATCAGGCCGGGCAACTGGTAGCGCCAGGAGAATTCCATCGCCGCGGCGGTGCCCAGCACGGTGGTCGCCAGCCCTGCAGGCAGCAGGCACACCGCGCGCAGCCCGGAGCCGCGGGCCCGGCCGACGCCGAGCACCGCGAGCGCAGCGATCACCAGCGCGCCGCCCAGGACGATGCCCGGCGTGTAGCCGCCACCGAGCTGGTAGGCGCGCAGGAATCCGGCCAGCGCCGGGTCGACCGAGAACGTGCCGTCGCCGTACAGCTCCGCCCACTCCGCGACGTACCAGTCGGGGGCGAACATCGGGTAGACCGGCTGGAACTGCCAGCGGTCCAGCGGCACGTCGCCGGGGGTTTGGGTGCGGGTCGGGGCGAATCCCTTGAGGAAGTCGCCGGCCATCCCGCCGAGCACGTCCAGCGGCTGGTGCAGCAGGACCTTGCGGGTGAACGAGCCCTGCGCGGCGGCGACGTCCATGTCCGCGGGCAGGAACTTCACGACGTTCTCCTGGACGTTCCAGAAGTGGATGTAGAAGTCGATCCCGTTGGTGGCGCGGCATTCCAGCGGCTCGTTCGGGCAGACGAGCTTCTCCTGCGGCGTCAGATCCAGGCTCTCGCACTCGGCGACGACGGCGGCGCGGCCGTACAGCGCGCCGCCACCGGAACCGCCGAGGCCCAGCGAACCCGTCCACGTCAGGTTGTACAGCGAGTAGCCGAACACGCCGGCCGCGAACCCGCCGACGAGCGCGCCGGCGGCGATCAGCCGCCGCGGCCAGCCCTCCCGCGGCCGCCAACCGGTGGCCAGCAGCACGAACACCGCGGCGGGAACCACCAGCGTCACGCCCACGACGCGCACCATCACCGCCGCGGCCAGAACGATCCCGGCCAGCGCGGCGAGCCTCGGGCCGGGCGCACCCCACCAGGTCAGCACGTAGATCGCGGCCAGCAGCAGCACCTGGAACAGCAGATCAGACATGATGTTCTGTTCGATCTGCAGCTGGTAGGCGTCCAGCAGCACGGGCGCGGCGGCCAGCGCCGCGAGCCACGTCCGGGCCCCGAAACGCCGCAGCAGCGCGTAAATCCCGATGCCGAGCCCGAGGCCGAGCAGGTGTTGCACCGCCACCACGCAGGTCAGGCCGCCGATCGCCAGCAGCGGCCACAGGAACAGCTCGTAGCCGATCGGGTTGATGCCGCCAGGGAAGAACGCGCCGACATCGTCGAGGTAGCGGAACGAGTCGATGTAGAGCAGCGCGGGCCGGTAGGCCAGCTGCACGACGATCCGCAGGGCCAGCCCGGCGAGCAGGAGCAGCGCCAGCAACCAGTGCCGGCGGAGGGCGCGCGCGAGCGCCGCGCTCATCGCGCCCCGCGGAAGTCCGCCCAGACGGTGCGCAAACCCTCGGTGAGCTCGACGTTCGGGCGGTAGCCGAGTTCCCGCTGCGCCTTGGACACGTCCACGATCACCGCGGGCATCTCGCCGTTCTTGGCCGGCACGTGGGTGACCGGCACGTCTTCGCCGGTGGCCGCGCGAACCGCTTCGATGAGCTCCAGCACCGAAATCGAGCGCCCCGAGCCGATGACCACGGTGCCGGTGTACTGCTTGTCCCACGCGGCGAGCACGCCCTGCACGACGTCGTCGACGTGCACGAAGTCGCGCGACTGCGAGCCGTCGCCGTAAACCTCGACGCCGCTGCCGGCCGCGGCCGCGCGCATCAGCCGCGGGATGAAGCTGTCCTTGTGCGCCATGCCGGGCCCGTAGATGTTGGTGAAGCGCAGCGCGCAGGTCGCCAGCCCGTACGCGCCGGCGTAGCCGGAGAGCAGCATCTCGCACGCCGCCTTGGTGGCGCCGTAGGGCGTGAGCGGGCGCAGCGGCAGCGCCTCGGAGATCGTGCCGCGGCCGATGTCGCCGACGACCGCGTTGGTGGAGGCGAGCACGAAGCGGCCGATGCCGCGAATCCGGGCCAGTTCCAGGAGTTCCTGGGTGACCGCGACGTTGCTGGCGTAGGTCTCGGCGGGCTGGTCCACCGAGCGCAGCACCGAGGTGATCGCGGCCAGGTGGATGATTCCCGCCGTGCCCGCCGGGACCGCCGCCTCCCGCACCGCCGGATCCCGCAGATCGCCCTCGACGTGGGTCAGCAGGTCGCTGCGCAACTCGGCGGGCGGGTCCTGGAGACCGACGGTGGTGACCGGCGTGCCGCGCTCCAGGAAGGCACGAACCACGGCTCTGCCGACGAAACCGGTGCCACCGGTGACGACGACGCGATCGGCCTGGGCAGTGTCTGCATTGGAAGGAGTGGCGCTGCTTGGCACGCGCCCGACTCTAACCGCCGCCGAATTCGCCCCGGTTCACACCCTTCCCACTACCCGGCCAGGAATTCCCGGAGCCCGTTCAGCCCGGTCCGGTAAACGCCGTGCGCGAAGGTCTTGTCCATCTTCTCCTCGTCGGCGGCGTCGGCGTCCCAGTGCGAGTACCACTCGACGAAGCTGTGCCCGGTGTCGGTGATCGGCGCGACCCGGATGGTGGAGCGGTAGCTGCGCACCGGGAACGGGCTTTCCACGAAGTCGTAGGTGTAGCTGCGCTCGACGTCGTCCATCGACATCAGCCGTTCCCGGACCACGCCGCCGTCGGCGAGCGTCAGGTGCCGGACGCAGCCCACCGCGTCCGCGGCGCCGCCGCCCTCGATCTCGCTGCGCTCGATCGCCGCGTGCCACTGCGGCAAGCCGTTGAAGTCGCGCACCACCTGCCACACCTGCTCGGCAGACGCCTCGATCACCGCGCTCGTGTAGGACTTCGCCACCGTTTCCTCCCAGTCCTTGTTTGTAAGCGGCGCAGCCGCTTAGCCCACCCTCGCAACCGGCACCGCCGCGGGTTCACGGTGCCCACCCCTCCGGGGTTCTTCCAGCGAGGACAGCCCCGACGTGGTGAATTGGTCATTCATGATGTCGGGGATCCCACAGCGAGAAGACCGCGGTGACTCCCGCAGGGGGGCCGCCACCCGCACCGCGAAGCAAGCCAACTACTTCCTATCTTCTCAATTGTGTGAAGGCTTTCGTCTGCTCGGTCAGTGCTTGCTCGGTCGGCAGCCGCTCCATGCTGCTCGCGCCGTAGAAGCCGTGGCAGCGCTTGGTCCGGGACAGCACGTACGCGGCGTCTTCCGGCGTCGAGATCGGCCCGCCGTGGCAGAGCACCAGCACGTCGTCGCGCACCTCGGCCGCCGCCTGCGCCCACTCGTCGATCAACGCCACACAGTCGTCCAGCGACTTGGCGGTCTCGGCGCCGATCGCGCCGCCGGTCGTCAGCCCCAGGTGGCACACGACGATGTCCGCGCCCGCCTCGGTCATCGCCCGCGCGTCGGCGCTGGAGAACACGTACGGCGTGGTCAGCAGGTCGGCCTCGCGCGCGGCGGCGACGAGCTCGACCTCCAGGCCGTAGCCCATGCCGGTCTCCTCCAGGTTCGCCCGGAAGGTGCCGTCGATGAGCCCGACGGTCGGGAAGTTCTGGATCCCGGCGAACCCGAGGTCGCGCAGCTCGCCGAGGAACCGGTCGCGCAGCATGAACGGGTCGGTGCCGTTGACGCCGGCCAGCACCGGGGTGTGCCGCACCACCGGCAGCACCTCTCGGGCCATGTCGACGACGATGTCGTTGGCGTTGCCGTAGGCCAGCAGCCCGGCCAGCGAGCCGCGCCCGGCCATCCGGTAGCGGCCCGAGTTGTAGATGACGATCAGGTCGATCCCGCCGGCCTCCTCGCACTTGGCGGACAAGCCGGTGCCCGCGCCGCCGCCGACGATCGGCTCACCGCGCTCGATCTTGGCGCGGAACCGGCGCATCAGTTCGGCCCGGTCGAATCGGCTCATGGTGTCTCCTACCTGGTTCTCTCGGCAGATCCGGCGACCTCCCGGAACGCCGCGACCAGCGCGGCGGCGAACTCCGGATCGTTGACGTTGTGCGGCACCCGCTCGACCCGCCGATCGCCGGTCTGCCGCACCTGGCTCTCCAACGTCTCGAAGAGCACCGCGTCCGCCTCGGGATCGTGGAAGGGCTGCCCCGGCGAGTCCAACATGGACACTCCGCCGACCGGGAGCAGGAACCGCACCGGGCCGTCGCAGGCGTTGAGCTTGGCGGCGATGAACTCGGCGATCCGCCGGCATTCCGCCGCGGACGTGCGCATCAGCGTGACCTGCGGATTGTGCACGTAGAGGTTGCGATCCCGGTACTGCTCCGGAACCGTTTCCAGGGCACCGAAGTTCACCATGTCGAGGGCACCGCACGAGCCGACGTAGGGCACGCCGGTGCGGGCGATGGCGTCCAGCCGCTGCTCCCCCGCACTCATCACGCCGCCGGCGATCAGGTCGCACACCTCGGTGGTGGTGATGTCCGCGACGGCGCGCACCAGGCCGTCGTCGACGAGCTTCTCCATGGCGCGACCGCCGGTTCCGGTCGCGTGGAACACCAGCGGGTCGTAGTCGGCGGCCAGCTGCTCGGCCACCGCCGTCACGCACGGCGTGGTGACGCCGAACATCGACAGCGCGACGGCGGGCTTGTCCTCGACCGCGGGCACCGGGCGCGTCACCGCGCCCAGCAGCGCGTGCGCGGCGTTTCCCAGCACCTGGCGGGAAATCCGGTTCAGCCCGGCGACATCGGTGACCGACGGGAACATCGCGATGTCGGTGGCGTCCACATAGGCCGAAACGTCGCCGGAGGCCACTGTGGACACCATGACCTTGGGCACCCCGACCGGCAACGCGCGCATCGCGGGCGTGATCAGCGCCGTGCCGCCCGAACCACCGAGCCCGATGATCCCGGCGACGTCCCGCGCGGCCAGGAACCGCTCGAACGCCAGGGCCATCGCGGTGACGGCCGAGCCCCGATCGCTGGTGAACACCGCACCGGCCCCGCCCGGGTGGTGCGCGGCCACGTCGGCGGCCGACACGTCGGCGTCGGAGTTCCCGCCGGTGGTGGACAAGTCCACGGTGACCACGGGATGCCCGCCGGCGATCAGCCCGGCGACGTAGCGCAGCTCAGCACCCTTGGTGTCGAAGGTCCCGACGACGTAGGCGCTACCCATTGGCCCTCCGCGGCTCGGAATCGAGTCAACCCCGCGAAACTCTACTGGCGGCGCCGCCCTCACACAGTCGGCAGATCAGGCGACTACTACTCCAGCCGCTTCTGCGCCTCGGCCAGGTTCCTGGTGACCTTCTCGATCGCCCGCTCGAACCCGTCGCTGAGCTTGTCCAGCTCCGTCTCGAACGCCTGCATCGCGTGGTCGGGCTTTCCGGCGGCGTCGTCGAGAGCGGCGTTGACCGCCTCCCGAACGGCGGCCGCGATGGCCGCGACCCCGCTGCCCAGCAGCCGCGGCTCCAGGTGCAGCTCGTCGACCTTCCCGTCGGCACCGACGGTCACCCGCACCGCGCCCCCGGCAGCACTGCCCTCGCCACGGACGTCGTCCGCCATCACGTGCCCTCCCAAGTCCGAACCCTCCACGACCATCTCACAAGACCCATGCACCGCAACACGCTTCGACTCGATCTACGAGAGGCAAAGGGTCACAGGGTCAGCAACTCCAGAAGCTCAGCGTCCTCCGCGAGAAACCGGCGCACCTTTTTCGCCCGATACTCATCGTGACGAGCGAAGTACTCGCGCAGCGCTGTCACCACGATCTCGTGCATCGAGCGGCTCTCTCGTTCGGCAGTTTCACGGAGCTTCGCGTTGTCGTCGCCATTGAGCCGCAAGGTCAGCCCCATGCCTACACACAGTAGCGAGTCCGATGAAACAGCCCCCGGTGCGGACACCGGGGGCTGTCGTCAGGGCAATCGGTCAGTGGCTCTTGCCGTCCTTGCCGAAGAACTTGTTCTTGACCTGGTCGATCTTCTCCTTGTTCTTCGGGTCGGAGGCGTACTTCTTGGCCTGGTCGATCACCTTGCGGCCCTGCTGGCTGCTGGCGAAATCGGCGACCTTCTTGAACAGAGACATCGTCGCTCCCGGCGGTTCGACAGTTACGGCCACCACCAGGCTACCGACAATTCGGTCACGAATCAGCCGAGCACCAGCTGCAAAGTCTGATCGACGCAACCGCACGTTGCGTCAGACAAGCGGCGAAGCCGCTTAGCCCACCCTCGCAGCCTGCACCGCCGCGGGTTCTCAGAGGTCTTCTCGCGAGGACAGCCCCGACGCCGCGTATTGGACATACATAAGTCGGGGATCCCGGAGTCGAGAAGGCCTCTGAGGTTCCGCCACCCGCACCGCTAAGCAGGACGAGCCTGGAAACTGTAGTCAGCCGAGGACGCCGCCGATCGACGCGTGGCCCTTCAGCAGGTTCCGGGCCACGGTGCGGCGCTGGATCTCGTCGGTGCCCTCGAAGATGCGCAGCAGCCGCAGGTCGCGGTACCAGCGCTCGACCGGCAGCTCCTTGGTGTAGCCCATGCCGCCGTGCATCTGCAGCACCCGGTCCACGATCTCGTTGGCGTGGGTGGCGCCGAAGAGCTTGGCCACCGACTGCGCGTGTCGGGAGTCCATGCCCTGGTCGACCTGCCAGGCCGCCTGCAGCACGAGCCAGCGCAGCGCCTCGATCTCCACCGCGGAGTCGGCGATCATCCACTGGATGGCCTGGCGCTCGGCGATCGGCTTGCCAAAGGTCTCGCGGGTCTTGGCGTATTCCATGCCCATCTCGACGAGCCGCTCGCAGGCGCCGAGGGCGTGCGCGGGCAGCAGGTAGCGGCCGCGGCCGATCCACTGCATGGCGAGCTTGAAGCCGTGGCCGACCTCGCCGAGCACGTTGCGCTCCGGGACCCGCACGTTGTCGAACACCAGCGCGGCGGGCTGCCGCTCCCACGGGCCCATGATGTCGATCGGCTCGGACTTCCAGCCCGCGTCGCGGTCGGCCAGGAAGCAGGTGACGCCGCCGTTGGCGCCCTTCTCCCGGTCGGTCACGGCGAAGACCATCACGAAGTCGGCGTCGATGCCGCCGGTGATGAAGGTCTTCTCGCCGTTGATGACCCACTCGTCGCCGTCCTTGACGGCGGTGGTGCGCAGGTTCTTGGCGTCCGAGCCGGCGCCGGGCTCGGTGATCGCGAAGCAGGACTTGCGGGTGCCCTCGATCGTCGGGAGCAGGTAGCGCTCCTTCTGGTCGGCGTTGGCGTAGTAGAGGATGTTGTCGGCGTAGCCGCCGAAGCGGAACGGCACGAAGGTGCGGCCGAGCTCGACCTCGATGAGCGCCGTCATCACCGCCGACAGGCCCATGCCGCCGTACTCCTCGGGCGTCTGCACGCCCCAGAACCCGGCCTGCTTCGCCTTGTCCTGCAGTTCCCGCTGCTCGTCCTTGGTCAAACCGCGCTCCCCGGCCCGCTCGCGGCGCAGCACCTCCGGTTCCAGCGGCACCAGTTCGCGCTGGACGAAGTTGCGCACCCAGTCGCGGATGTCGCGTTCTGTGTCGGACAGCGAGAAGTCGACCATCGCCGGATCCTTTCCTGCGGCCAGCTAACTAACGACGTTAGTTTTGTGGCAGCCTAAGACGGTCTCGGCGACCGCCGCAAGGGATCCGACGAGGAGAAGACGTGCCCAGACCGACCATCCCCCGGCTGTCGCCGGAACGCATCCAGCGGATCGGGCTGGAGATCATCGACGCCGACGGCCTCGAAGCGCTGTCCATGCGGCGGCTGGCCGAACGACTCGGCGTCCGCGCGGCGTCGCTGTACAACCACGTGTCGACCAAGGACGAGCTGCTGCACGAGATCGCCGACGACGTGATGACCGCGGTGGACGTCTCGGGCTTCGAAACGGACTGGACGACCGGCCTGCGCACCTGGGCGCGCTCCTACCGGGCCGCCCTGATCGCCCACCCGAACCTGGTCCCGTTCCTGGCCTACGGCCCGGCCCGCCGGGAGAACGCGCTGCGCAGGGCGGACGCGGTGCACGGCGGCCTGACCCGGGCCGGCTGGCCGCAGCGCTACGCCACGATGATCGGCGCCTCGACGAAGTACCTGGTGGTGGGCTCGGCGATGGGCTCCTTCAGCGGCGGATTCCCGGATGACGCGGCGCTCTACGGCGACCGCTTCCCGCACCTGAACAAGGCCCACCTGCTCCGCGAGCACGCGGCGGAGATCGACGCCGACAGCTTCGAGCTGGCCCTGGCGGCCCTCGTCGACGGCTTGGAGAAGCAGTACCGCGAGCTCACCGCCTGACGCCCGCCCGAGATCACTCACCCTCCCGGTTGACGTGGGTCACGCCGGTTCGTAGCGTCCTCTTCGCACAACCGAATACCGCGCCTACGACGTCGTGCGGGAGAGACTCCGGCCCGGTCCGGGACTGGAGCGCCGAAGGAGCAATTCTCCCCAGCAAACTCTCAGGCACCGGCACCGCACGGCACCAGGCGAACACGGAGAAAAGCAGAAGCAGGCGCTTCTCGCCCACGGTGCAAGCCGTCCCTCGGGGCGGCGAAACTCTCAGGCCAATGACTCCGGGGAGACCGCCCGACCAGCGCAAGCCCGCGCAGGTCGGGGTCGAGGTGCCCCCGATAAGGTTGGACTCAGTGAGCTGACCGGCCCTCGACTGCCGACCGGCGCCCACCAGGAGGAGTCTCACCATGTCGTCGCCACGACAGACGCCCTTGCACCACGTGCACGAAGCCCTAGGGGCGACGTTCACCGAGTTCGCCGGCTGGCGGATGCCACTGCGCTACTCGGGCGACACCGCCGAGCACAACGCGGTGCGCAACGGCGCCGGGCTGTTCGACCTGACCCACATGGGCGAGATCCGGATCAGCGGGCCGCAGGCCGCCGAGGCGCTGGACTACGCGCTGGTCGCGAACGCGTCCGCGATCAAGCCCGGCCGCGCCCGCTACACGATGATCTGCAACGCCACCGGCGGCGTGCTCGACGACCTGATCGTCTACCGGCTCGGCGAGCAGGAGTTCCTGGTGGTGGCCAACGCGGCGAACGCCGCCGTGGTCTCCGCCGAGCTGGCCGAGCGCATCGGCGGCTTCGACGCCGAGCATCGGGACGTCTCCGACGACTACGCGCTGATCGCGGTGCAGGGCCCGAACGCGGTCGCCATCCTCGCGCCGCTGACCGACACCGACCTCGCCGAGGTCAAGTACTACGCGGGCTACCGCAGCCGGGTCGCGGGCAAGGACGTGCTGCTGGCGCGCACCGGTTACACCGGCGAGGACGGCTTCGAGCTGTTCACCGCGCCCGGCGACGCCGAGGCGGTCTGGCAGGCGCTGACCGAGTCCGGTGCTTCGCACGGCCTGCAGCCCGCCGGGTTGTCCTGCCGCGACACGCTGCGGCTGGAGGCCGGCATGCCGCTGTACGGCAACGAGCTGTCCGCCGAGCTCACGCCCTTCCAAGCCAACCTCGGCCGGGTGGTCAAGCTGGACAAGGCCGGCGACTTCGTCGGCAAGGACGCGCTGGCCGCCGCGGCGGAGAAGCCCACCGAGCGCACGCTGGTCGGGTTGAGCACCGAGCAGCGCCGGGCGCCCCGGCACGGCTACCGCGTGCTGGACGCCGACGGCGCCGAGATCGGCGTCGTGACCAGCGGCGCCCCGTCCCCGACGCTCGGCCACCCGATCGGGATGGCCTACGTGGACCGCGACCACAGCGAACCCGGCACGCAGCTGCAGGTCGACATCCGCGGCAAGGCCGTCGCGGTGCAGGTCGTCGAGCTGCCGTTCTACCGCCGCAATGCCTGAAGAGAAATACACAGGAGGCAACACCATGTCGACACCGGACCTGTTCAACGACCAGCTGGCCGCGGTGGACCCCGAGGTGGCGGCGGCGGTCGACGCCGAGCTCAACCGCCAGCAGACCACGCTGGAGATGATCGCCTCGGAGAACTTCGCACCGCAGGCCGTCCTTGAGGCGCAGGGCTCGGTGCTGACCAACAAGTACGCCGAGGGCTACCCGGGCCGCCGCTACTACGGCGGCTGCGAGCACGTCGACGTCGTCGAGCAGCTGGCCATCGACCGGGTCAAGGAGCTCTTCGGGGCGTCCTTCGCCAACGTGCAGCCGCACTCCGGCGCGCAGGCCAACGCGGCGGCGATGTTCGCGCTGCTCAAGCCGGGCGACACGATCATGGGCCTGGACCTGGCGCACGGCGGTCACCTGACCCACGGCATGCGGATCAACTTCTCCGGCAAGCTCTACAACGTGGTGCCCTACCACGTGCGCGAGGACGACCACCGCGTCGACATGGACGAGGTCGCCAAGCTCGCGCGGGAGTCCAAGCCGCAGCTGATCATCGCCGGTTGGTCGGCGTACCCGCGGCAGCTGGACTTCAAGCGGTTCCGGGAGATCGCCGACGAGGTCGGCGCCTACCTGATGGTCGACATGGCGCACTTCGCCGGCCTGGTGGCCGCCGGACTGCACCCGAGCCCGGTGCCGCACGCCCACGTCGTCACCACCACCACGCACAAGACGCTCGGCGGTCCGCGTGGTGGCGTGATCCTGTCGGCGGACACGGAGTTCGCGAAGAAGTTCAACTCGGCGGTGTTCCCGGGCCAGCAGGGCGGGCCGCTGGAGCACGTGATCGCCGGCAAGGCGGTGTCGTTCAAGGTCGCCGCGTCGCCGGAGTTCGCCGACCGGCAGCGCCGCACCGTGGAGGGCGCGCAGATCCTGGCCGAGCGGCTGCTCGCCGACGACGCCGCCAAGGCCGGCGTGCAGCTGGTCTCCGGCGGCACCGACGTGCACCTGGTGCTGGTGGACCTGCGGGACTCCGAGCTCGACGGCAAGCAGGCCGAGGACCGGCTCCACGAGATCGGCATCACGGTCAACCGCAACGCGGTGCCCAACGACCCGCGGCCGCCGATGGTGACCTCCGGGCTGCGCATCGGCACCCCGGCGCTGGCCACCCGCGGCTTCGGCAAGGAGGACTTCACCGAGGTCGCCGACATCATCGCCGAGGCCCTCAAGCCCGGCTTCGACGAGGCGGCGAGCGCCAAGCTCCGCGAGCGGGTGGAGGCCCTGGCCGCCAAGCACCCGCTGTACCCGAACCTCTGATATGTGATCCGCTGGAACGCCGCATTTCGGTCCGCATTGACCGAAATGCGGCGTTTCACGTTTTGTGTCCTATGTGGACAATGTTGGAACTGGGAAAAGGCTCGATTTCAACTGCGTCGAATCGCTTGCCAGCACCGGCCGGATGCCGGATTATCTGCGCAGCTTCAGCGAAACACGCTGGCGATTAAGGAGTCCACTTCGATGAGCCAACCAGTGGCCGAGGAGTACCGGAAGGATCTGAGTACCCGGCACATCAACATGATCGCGATCGGCGGGGCGATCGGGGTCGGGCTGTTCCTCGGTTCCGGCAAGGCGCTGCACCAGGTCGGCCCCGGCCTGATCCTGATCTACGCGATCGCCGGGTTGATGATCTTCTTCGTGATGCGCGCGCTCGGCGAGCTGCTGATGTACCGCCCGGTGAGCGGATCGTTCGCGGAGTACGCGGGCGAATTCGTCGGCCCGTGGGCGAAGTTCGCGGTGGGCTGGGGGTACTGGCTGGTCTGGATCGTCACCGGCATGGCCGAGATCACCGCGGTCGGCAAGTACTTCCAGTTCTGGTTCCCCACCGTCCCGCAGTGGATTCCCGCCCTGGGAGCGCTGATCGTGCTCTCCGGCGTGAACCTGATCGCGGTCAAGCTCTTCGGTGAGTTCGAGTTCTGGTTCGCCCTGATCAAGGTGCTGGCCATCATCGGCCTGATCGTGCTCGCCGCCGCGATCCTGGTGTTCGGCTTCAGCGACCTCGGCGACACCGCCTCGCTGAGCAACATCTGGTCCCACGGCGGGCTGTTCCCCAACGGCGCGGCGTCGTCGCTGCTGGCGTTCCAGATCGTCATGTTCGCCTTCGTTGGCGTGGAGATGGTCGGCCAGACCGCCAGCGAGAGCAAGAACCCGCAGAAGGTCCTGCCCCGGGCGATCAACTCGGTGATGTGGCGGATCCTGATCTTCTACGTCGGCGCGCTGATCGCATTGACCGCGCTGGTCCCGTGGACGCAGTTCCCGACCAGTGGCAGCCCGTTCGTGCACGCCTTCACCCTGATCGGCATCCCGGCCGCCGCCGGTGTGATCAACTTCGTGGTCACCACCGCCGCGCTGTCGTCCTGCAACAGCGGCATCTACTCCACCGCGCGAATGCTGCGCACCCTGTCGGAGGACCGCCAGGCGCCGCGCTCGGTGGGACGGCTCAGCGGCCGGGCGGTGCCCGCGCGGGCCATCGGGATCACGTTCTGCGCGATGCTGATCGGCGTGGTGCTCAACTACTTCGTGCCGGAGCAGGCGTTCACCTACATCACCAGTGCCAGCACCGCCGGTGCCATCTTCACCTGGGGCATGATCGTGATCGCGCACCTGGTCTACCGGCGCAAGGTCGCCCGCGGCGAACTCCCGGCCGGGCCGTTCCGGATGCCGTTCGCGCCCTACTCGAACTACGTGGTGCTGGCCTTCCTCGCGTTCGTCGTGGTGCTGCTGGCCTTCGACGCGGAAACCCGGATCGCGCTGTACATCACGCCCGTGCTCGCGATCGCAATGGTGATCGGCTACCTCGCCGTGCGCAACAAGCAGCCGCAGCAGGAATCCGTGAACAGGTGAACATCGCCTGATCAGGATTCCAGGTAGTGCAGGACGGCGAGGACCCGGCGGCTGTAGCCGGTGGCGCGGGCGAGGTCGAGCTTGTCGAAGATCGCGTTCGCGTGCTTCTCCACCGCGCTCTGCGAGATGTGCAGGTGGGCGGCGATGCCCGCGTTGGTGCGGCCCTGGGCCATCTGTTCGAGGACGTCGCGTTCGCGGGGCGTCAGCAGTGACTGCGGATCGCGGTCGCTGCCGGACAGCAGGCGCCGCACCACCTCCGGGTCGAACGCCACTCCCCCGTCTGCCACCCGCTGGAGGGCGTCGAGGAACTCGTCGACCTGCACCACCCGGTCCTTGAGGAGATAGCCAACGCGCGCGGTGTCGCCGGTGAGCAGCTCGACCGCGTAGCGCTTCTCCACGTACTGCGAGAGCACCAGCACACCGACGTCGGGGAACCGGCGCCGGATCTCCAGCGCGGCGCGCAGGCCGTCGTCGGTGTGCGTGGGCGGCATGCGGACGTCGACGACGGCCACGTCCGGCTTCCGCGCCGCCACCTCCGCGAGCAGGCTCGGCGCGTCGCCGACCGCGGCCACCACGTCGTGCCCCTCCTCTGCCAGCAGGCGCACCAGGCCTTCCCGCAGCAGGGTTGAATCGTCGGCCAGGATCACCCGCACGGCAGCTCCGCGATGATGATCGTCGGGCCACCGACGGGACTGTCCACTGTGAACTTCCCGTCCAGCGCCGCGACGCGCCGGGCCAGGCCGGAAAGCCCGGCGCCGCGCACCGATGCGCCTCCGGCGCCGTCGTCGTCCACTCGAACCACCAGCCACCCCGCTTCCCGATCCACCCGGACGGTGACGATACCCGCGCCCGAGTGCTTGGCCGCGTTCGTCACGGCCTCCGAAACCACGAAGTACGCCACGGCCTCGACCTCCACCGCCGGCCGCTGCGCCACGTCGTACTGCAGCTCGACCGGCATCCCGGCGCGCTCCACCAGCGCCGCCAAGGCCGGTTGCAGGCCCCCGGCGTCCAGCGCGGCCGGGTACACCCGCCACGCGACATCGCGGAAATCCCTGAGTATTTCCTGGGATTCCTCGTGCGCCTGGCGCAGCAGCCCGGCGGCCCGGTCGCCGTCGCCGGCGCGCCGGGCCCGGCCGATCAGCATGCCCAGCGCCACCAGCCGCTGCTGCACGCCGTCGTGCAGGTCGCGTTCGATGCGGCGGCGCTCCTCGTGGATCGCGGCGACCACATCGGAGCGCGTGGTGGAAAGCTGTTCCACCCGTTGCCGGAGCTGTTCGGCACGGTCCGGCTCCAGGAAGCGCCCGCCGAGCGCGCGATCCATGACCGCGACGCCCGCGAGCCCGGTCAACGCCAGAAACCCGAGCACCGAGCAGAAGACCACCAGGTAGACCGTGAGCCAGAACTTCTCGATGGCGGTGCGGCCTTCCAGCGGATTCGTGGAGACCCACAGGTCGCGGAGTTCGACCGGCACGCCGACCGCGCCGTAGACGATCAGGAACAGCACGATCCCACCGAGCAGCCCGGCCGCGCAGCGAACCGCCAGATACCGCAGCGCCCGAGCGCCGTCGGGTCGACCCGCATGGCTGCTGTCCAGGTACTTCGCCAACCGCCGACGTTCGAGCTCGGTCAGCGCCTGCGCCCCGGCGAACGACAGCGAGGCGACTCGCGGTCTCAGCCGGGGAAGGATCAGCACCCCGGTCAGCGCCAGACCCGCCGACAGCACGAAGACAAGTTCCACCAGCGCCGTGCAGGCACCGAGCACGACACCGAGGAGCACTCGCAGCCATCGACGCATGATCCGAGCCTAACCACGGCGACAACCTGCGGTTTTCCACACCCGCCCAGTGCGGATCGCCCCAGGGAAGTCGGCGGGAATCCGCATTCCGCACGGCGCTGCGGATTTCTAGCGTTCGGATCATGAACTTCCTCGCGCAGCCCGGTGATGCAGCAGCCCAGACCGACGGCCTGATCGGCTGGATCACGGGGCTCATGGAAACCATCGGCGGCCCCGGCGCGGGGCTGGCGGTGGCACTGGAGAACCTGTTCCCGCCCATCCCCAGCGAGGTGATCCTGCCGCTGGCCGGGTTCGCCGCGAGCCGGGGCACGATGAGCCTGCCCGGCGCGATCCTGTGGACCACGCTCGGTTCGCTGGTCGGCGCGGTCGTGCTGTACTACCTCGGCGCGTGGCTGGGCCGCGACCGCACCCGAACGATCGCGGCGAAGCTGCCGCTGGTCAAGGTGTCCGATGTGGACCGGACCGAGGCGTGGTTCGCCAGGCACGGGACGAAGGCGGTGTTCCTGGGCCGGATGGTGCCGATCTTCCGCAGCTTCATCTCGCTGCCCGCCGGGGTGAAGCGGATGCCGATGCCGGCCTTCCTGGTGCTGACCGCGCTCGGCAGCCTGATCTGGAACACCGCGCTGGTGCTCGCCGGCTACCTGCTCGGGCAGAGCTGGTGGATCGTCGAGTCGTACGTGGGGATCTTCCAGAAGGTCGTCATCGTCGCGGTGGTCGTCGCGGTCGTCTGGTTCGTGGCCGCGCGGATCGTCCGGATGCGCAAGGCCCGGGCGTGATTCAGGATTCCAGCTCGGCGCGCAGCCACTCGTGGAACTCGCCGATGTGGTGTTCCGAGAGCATCAGGACGCCGCCGTCGGCGTAGGCGCGGGAGCTCATCGCCGTGTTCTTGAAGAAGCCGAAGCCCTCGTGCGAGAAGTCGGTGCTGGTCAGCGGCGAGGACGGTGACGTCGGCCCAGCCGCGTTCGGTGAGCTCGTCGGCGATGGAGCAGCCGACGATTCCGGCTCCGATGACGACCACGCGGGGTTGGTTGCCCATGAGGCCTCCTGAGTGGGTGCATCGACGCCGGTGGCACGGGCGCCCCGGCTCCAGAAGCAGCAGGGGATTTTGTTCCGCTATGCGCGCCGAGTTTCGTTGAGAGCAACACCGTCGCCGCTGGCGCCGGGGGCCGTCAAGAGCGCGAGGCAGGTTTTTCGGCCGTGTAACACGAATGGAGGCCGCACACGATGTGTCGACCGAACCCCTTGACGCAGCCTGGATCAAAGCCGCACATTGTTGCGCATCGCACTCCGTGTTCTGGATAGCGCAACGGAGGTCCAAATGTTCGAAGCCTGCCAAATGTCCGATCTGCCGCCCGGCGAGTCCGTCCGCATCGAGGCGCACGTCCCGATCGCGGTGTTCAACGTGGAAGGCGATCTCTACGCCATCGACGACACCTGCACCCACCAGGACGCCTCGCTGTCGGAGGGCTGGGTGGAGGACTGCCGGGTCGAGTGCCCGCTGCACGCGGCGGCGTTCGACCTGCGCACCGGCCTGCCGTGCGGGCTACCGGCGAAGCGCCCGGTGCGGACCTATCCGGTGCAGGTCGCGGAGGGAATGGTCTACGTCGAGACCGAAGCGCAAGAGGTCGCATGAGGACGGTCGCGATCGTCGGAGCGTCCCTGGCCGGCTGGCGAGCGGCGCGATGAACAACCCGAAGCTGTTCACCAAGCACCGCAGACAACTAACCGCAAAGCCCACAACACCGGTCGACTGACTACAAGCCGACTCCACCGCATTCGGGCGTCACGAATCGCCCGCCGGGCCCCGTGGTGCGGGAATGAGCTCCCGGAGGTGTTCGCGGTGCCGGGCGGGTAGTGCTGTGTCGCCTGGTCTGGGTGTTCGTTTGAGGTCCACTGTGGGCGGTGGGATGAACTCGGGCCGCCCGTCACGCATGGCGATGTCCCATCTTTGGTTGTGAAGCGTGCGGTGGTGGTGTCCGCAGAGCATGACCATGTTGTCCAGGTCGGTTGCGCCGCCGTCGACCCAGTGTTGGACGTGGTGTGCTTCCGGAGTTCCCGGAGGTCGGTCGCATCCGGGGAAGGCACACACGCCATCACGTCGAAGCAACGCGACTCGAATGTGCGTGGGCGCGGTTCGCTTAGCCCTGCCGACATCCAGCGGAAGACTGTCACCGCCAAGCACCATCGGGAGGATTTCGGCGTCGCAGGCGATGCGGCGGGCGTTCTGTGCGGTGATGGCGCGTTCGGTGTTCAACGTGCCAGGCATACCGTACTCGTCGACGAACCCCAAGTTCCGCTTCAGGTCGTCGAAGTCGATGGCGATGGTCATCTGCGGTCGCTGCCCACCCGTGCGCGGCATCCCGTCGTGATCCAACGTCAAATCCAGCAACGCGGAGAATCCGTCGGCATTCCGCTGTCCGACGGTGCGCGGGTCTTTCTCCCCGTCGATCTCGGGGCGGGGTGCGGCGAGGGGCTCGATCAACGCGGCGAACTTCGCGCCGGTTTCCCGGTCGAGGCGGGCTTTGATGATGGTCATGCCGTCCCGGGTGGTCGCGTAGTGGAGTTCTCGTGCTTCGTGTTGGGTTTCTTCGTCGTTGTAGGCTCCGTCTTGGTCGAGGAGGTAGCGGATGCGTTCGGCGAGTTTCTCCAGCTCGCGCGGTGACATCGTGCGCGCATACCCCGCGAGAGTCGCTTCGACCTCGCTGACTTGGTGGCAGCGGGCGTATTCGGGCAACCGGCGAACACCGTTGACGATGACGCGTGCGTGCTCCAGCCCGATCGCACCCTCGGACAAAGCGGCAGCGGTGTGAGGCAGGTCGGCGGGCATGAGCTCGCCGTGCAGGGTGTGCCGGTCCTCAACAGT
>NZ_JBFAKG010000018.1:69678-137164 GCF_040655595.1 Saccharopolyspora sp. NPDC050389 | reverse complement strand
GGTTTCCGTTGATCGGTTGCTGGTGTTCGCGGCGATGTCGTTGTTGTGCTGCTATAGCAACACAAAGTACACACGGGCCCCGTGACCAGGCAGGAGCCTGGGGCACTTCCGCGAGCGAGCGTGCTCAGCCGGACACGCCGTGCAGCGCGCGCTCGACGAGCGCTTCGACCGCCGGGAGGGCCGACTCGCGCTCCGCGGGGTTCAGCCCGACCCGGCTGCGCCGGTCCAGGACGTCCGCCGCGTCGAGCGCGCCTTCGTGGCGGATCGCCCAGAGCACCTCGGCGGCCGTTAGTCGCAGGCCCGGCGCGATCGGCTCCGCGAGATCCGGGTCGAACTCGGTCAACGCGGCGACGCGCGCCGCCTCGGTGCCGTACTTCGCGACCAGCCGCGCCGCCGCTTCGACGTCGGCCAGGTGCCGGCGCGGCGCGGCGCCGACCAGCGCCACGGCCGCGGTGCGCGACGGCCCAGCGGGCAGCCCGCCGGTGCGCACCGCCGCATCGACCGCGTCGGCGGCCATCTTCCGGTAGGTGGTGAGCTTTCCGCCGACCACGGTCACCACGCCCTCCGGCGAGGTCAGCACCGCGTGCCGGCGCGACAGGTCGGGCGAACCCTTGTCGCCCGGCTGCCCCAGCAGCGGCCGGAGCCCGGCGAACGAACCGAGGACGTGCTTGCGCTCCAGCGGCTGCCCCAGCACATCGCGCACGCCCGAGAGCAGGAAGTCCACATCGGACTGCGGCACCTCGGGAACGGACGGGATCGGCCCGGGCGCCGGCTCGTCGGTCAGCCCGAGCAGCGCGCGGCCGTCGGCCTGCGGCAGGAGCAGCAGGAACCGGCCCAATTCGCCCGGGATCGGCGCGACCAGCGCGGTACCGGCGATCCCGGCGGCCTCCGCGTCGACCAGCAGGTGCGATCCGCGCGATGGCCGCAGCTGGATGTCCGGCGCGAGCTCACCGGCCCAGACACCGGCCGCGTTCACCACCGAACGGGCCCGGATCCGCAGCGATTCGCCGGTCTGCTGATCCACCGCGTCGGCGCCGCCGCCGTCGAGCTTGCGCACGCGCACGCGGGTGAGGATGCGAGCGCCGAAACCGGCCGCGGTGCGCGCCAGCGCGACGACCAGGCGCGCATCGTCGACGAGCTGGCCGTCGAAGCTGATCAGGCCGCCGCGCAGGTCGGCGGAGCGCACGCCGGGGACGAGCGCGAGCGCCTCCGCGGCGGGAATCCGCCGAGGCGGCGGGAGCACGTCGGACGGGGTGCGAGCTGTGCGGCGCAGTGCGTCGCCGGCGTGCAGCCCGGCGGCGAGCACCAGCTCGGAGCGGCGCGACACGCTGCCGTGCAGCGGGATGAGCTGCGGGAGCGTCCGCACGAGGTGCGGCGCGGTGCGCGTCATCAGCACGTTGCGTTCGACGGCGCTTTCGCGCGCCAGCGCGATGTCGCCGTGCGCCAGGTAGCGCAGGCCGCCGTGCACGAGCTTGCTGGACCAGCGGGACGTTCCCCAGGCGAGGTCCTCGGCCTCCACCAGGGCGACCGTGAGCCCGCGTGCGGCCGCGTCCAGGGCCGTTCCGGCGCCGGTGACGCCACCGCCGACCACCAGCAGGTCCACCTCGTCTTCGGCGACTGCGGACAGGTCGGCGGCGCGGCGCGCGGCGTTCAGCGAGGTGGCGCGCAGCGAACCGGCGGGCAGCGGGGTGGTGATCATCGGACCTCCAGGCGGGCCGGGGAGCACGGTTTCGGTTGGAGCTGCGGGAATTCCGTGGTGCGGGCGAGGTGGTCAGGCATCGGCGGGCTCCGGGCCTAGGGCGCCGTCGAGGAGGTGCGTGAGCTCGTCGGTCAGGGCCGCCGGGTCGACGCCGTCGGCGGCGGGGTGGGCGGAGATGACGAACGACTGCACCAGCAGCAGCAGGGCGCGGGCCTGCACGGCCGGATCGGCGGGGCGGATCGAGCCGTCCTCGTGGCCCCGCGCGAGGTACTCGCGGATGAATCCCTCGGCAGCGAGCTGGGTGCTGCCGAGCCGTTCGACCAGGTAGGGCAGCAGCAGTTCGGCGTCGGTCTCCAGGACCCGCTGCAGCAGCGGTGCGGCTTGCAGCAGCCGAACGCCGTGGACCGTCGCCGAGACCAGGCGCTGCCGGCCGTTCCCGGTCGGCTGCCCGGCGTCGGCCAGCTGCAGGATCTCGCCGAACTCGACCGTCATCAGCGCGGTGACCAGGCTGTCGACGTCGGGGAATCGCCGGTACAGCGTCATCCGGCTGACTCCGGCGCGCCGCGCGATCTCCGTCAGGGTGGTGCGCCGGACGCCGTTGGCCAGCACGCACTCCCGGGCGGCGTGCAGCAGTTCGGCATCGCCGACCCGGTTGGCCGCCTGGCGGGCCGGTCGGTCTGGCGCCGACTCCTCCCGAGTGCTGTGACATTGCGACGTCATGTGTAACACTGTACTGGTGAACGGCCTGATCGAACACACCCTCCGCGGCAGCTGGACCCCATCGGGGGCCTCCGCTGCGCCGTTGTCGCCACACGCGCTGCGCTGGTTGCGCCAGCGAACCGGCCTGGCCGAGACCACGACGCCGGCGGTTCCCGCCTCGTTGCTGGAGGTCGCCGAGAGCGATCTGCCGGAAGCGGCGCGCGCCGAGCTCGCGGCCCTGATCGGCGAGCAGCAGGTGCTGACCGACCCCGCCGCACGGCTCGGCCGCGCCGGTGGGCTCTCCTACACGGACCTGATGCGCCGCCGCGGCGGCAGCAGGCTCGCGGTGCCCGACGCGGTGCTGCTGCCCACGGATCCCGAGCTGGTGCAAGGAATCCTGGAGATCTGCGTCCGGCACGGCATCGCCGTCGTCCCGTTCGGCGGCGGCACCTCGGTGGTCGGCGGCGTCGACGCGCTGCGCGGCGACAAGGTCGCGGTCGTCGCGCTGGACCTGGCGCGGCTCGACCGGCTGGTTTCGCTCGATCCGGGCTCGCGGATCGCCGTGGTGCAGGCCGGGATGCGCGCGACGGAAGCCGAATCCCTGCTGGCCGCGCACGGTTTCACGCTCGGTCACTTCCCGCAGTCCTACGAGCGGGCCACCATCGGCGGCTTCGCGGCGACCCGGTCGGCGGGGCAGGCGTCCGCCGGTTACGGCCGCTTCGAGGACATGGTCGAGGGCGTCCGGCTCGCGACACCGGTCGGCGAGTGGCGGCTCGGCGTGTCCCCGGCGTCGGCGGCGGGCCCCGACCTGCGGCAGCTGGCGGTCGGCAGCGAGGGCGCGCTCGGCGTGATCACCGAGGTGGCGCTGCGCGTCCGGCCCGTGCCGGTCCGGAGCCGCTACGAGGCGTTCGTGGTCGACGGCTGGCAGTCCGGCGTCGATGCGGTGCGGGCGCTCGCGCAGGGGCGCGAGCTGGCGGACGTCACGCGTCTGTCCGATGTGGACGAAACCGATGTGCAGCTGGAGCTCTCCGGCGCGCTGAAGGCCCGAGCCTTGAAGACCTACTTGCGCGGCAAGGGAATCCGGCAGCCCTGCCTGCTGGTGCTCGGCTGGGACGCGGCCTCGCGTGCGGAGCTGAAGCAGCGCCGATCGGCGACTTTGCGCGCATTGCGCGGAATCCGCACGGTTCGGTTGGGCCGTCCGGTCGGTGAGGCCTGGCGATCCCACCGGTTCTCGGGGCCGCGGCAGCGCGACGCGCTGCTGGATCGCGGCGTGTGCGTGGAGACGCTGGAGACCGCGACGCACTGGACCGATCTGAGCGAGCTGCGCTCCGCGGTCCGGACGGCGCTGGTGCGGAGCCTGCAGGCCAACGGCAAGTCGCCGATCGTGATGTGCCACATCTCGCACGCCTACGAGACCGGCGCCTCGCTGTACTTCACGGTGCTGGCGGCCCGCGACGCCGACGACCCGCTCGGTCAGTGGCAGCGGGCGAAGGTGGCCGCCTCGGACGCCATCGCGGGCCGCGGCACGATCACCCACCACCACGCAGTCGGCGCCGACCACCTGCCGTGGCTCGAAGCGGAGATCGGCGACGTCGGCGGCGCGGTCCTCGCGGCGGCGAAGAAGGCCGTCGACCCGACGGGAATCCTCAACCCGGGCAAGCTCATTCGGCCAGCGCGGTGATCGCGCGATAGCGGTAGCCGAGCCCGCGGTACACGCGGAGCGCGGGCTCGTTGCTCGCGTCGACCATCAGCGCCACGCCGCCGTCGCGGGCGAGCTCGGCGGCCAGGAACGCGCAGAGCGTCGTGGCCAGGCCGGCACCGCGGTGGTCGGGGTGGGTCGCGACGCCGGAGATCAGACGGAGCAGAGGCGCGGGCCAGGAATCGGCGCCGACGGCGAGCAGCGCGCCGTCGGCGCCGCGAATCCCGGCCCAGCGGCGGGCACCGGGATCGTCGGGGAACAGGTATGACGTCGGATTCGCCTTGCGCAGCAAGCTGGTGATCGTGCCTTCGTCGGCGTCGGTGAGCCACTCGACGTCCGCGGTCGGGGTGCTCGGCGGTTCGGCGGCGAGGTGCATCCACCCGAAGGTCGCGCGCACGTCCAGCCCGAGGCGCACCGCGACCTCCCGGGCGAGCTCGGCGTCGGCGAGCGGCCGGAGCCGGTCGCTGCGCACCTTCGCCATGACCTGCGACAGGAGCTCCGCCGCGTCGTCGACCGGGCCGCTGAACAGCACGCGGTCGTGCCGGCACAGCTTCGGCGCGTAGACGGCCACGGCGCCGCTGTGCCGCCACGCGGCCCCGGCCTCGTGCGGATACTCCGGCGTCAACGCCTGCGCGCCCCAACGCACCAGCAGATCATCGGTGGCTCCGGCGACCTCTTCGGCGGATAACAGCTCCTGCATGCCCCGATCATCCCCGGCGACTCCCGAGCGCCCGGTGCCGCACCCCGCCAACATTTCCGCAGGTCACCGCCCGTGAGTTCTTGTTGACACGATGGCATCCCGACGTACTCACGGATCGGGGAAACTAGCCGCGGAGCGCCTTGACGGTGGTGGTCAGGTCCGGGTCGGCGGCGGCGCGGTCCAAGGCGGCGGCCAGCGTCTCCAGGTAGGTGGGCCGGGCGGCCGCCTGCAGCTCGCGTCCGGCTTCGGTGATGACGCTGTAGACGCCGCGGCGGTCGGCCGGGCAGTGGTCGCGGACCGTGAGCCCGACGGTCTCCAGCCTGGCGACCAGCCGGCTCGCCGAGCTCTGGTTGAGCCCGACGGCGTCGGCGAGCTCCTGCATCCGCAGCTCGCCCTGGTCGGCGTTCGCGAGGTGGCACAGCGCCCGGTATTCCGACAAGCCGAGCCGGTGCTTGCGCTGCAGGGCCTTGGCCAGCCCGCTCTCAACCCGGCCGGACAGCGTCACGACCTGGCTCCACAGCTGATCGTCCGCGGTGGTCTCGGCCATCGGGCCTCCCAGGCGTCGCAACGGTGGTGGTTGACATCAAGGTACATGATTGCTCAACATGTGCATGTACATACAAATATTGGGGAAGGCAGCCATGACCACCACCGGCATCGAGCGAATCGCCACCACTCCCGACTGGTACGAGCCCTACCTGATCTCGCAGGCGATCAAGGCGGGCGGCTTCATCCACGCCTCCGGCCAAGCGGGCATCGACGAGCGCGGCCGCACCGTCAGCGGCGACTTCAAGGCCCAGGGCAGGCAGGCCTTCGCCAACATCGAGCGGGTGCTCGCCGCGGCCGGAGCCACCCTCGCGGACGTCGTCAAGGTGACCATCCTGGTCCGCGACATGGCCGCGAACCTGCCGGAGGTCATCGAGCTGCGCCGCGAATTCCTCGCCGAGCCGTACCCCGCCGACACGCTGCTCGAAGTGTCCTCGCTGGCCCAACCGGACTGGCAGATCGAAATCGACGCGATCGCCCTCGCCCGCTGACGTCATCGAAACTCCAGGAGAGCCCATGGCCACGACCACCAGCCCGCTGCTGCAGCCGCACCGCGGCGCGCACCTGAGCTTGCCGAACAGGATCGCGATGGCCCCGATGACGAGGGGTCGAGCCGACGACCGCACCGGTGTGCCCGCCGCGATCACCGGCGACTACTACGCCCAGCGCGCGGCCGCCGGGCTGATCGTCAGCGAGGGGATCTGGCCGAACCGGCTCGGCAAGGGCGGGCCCGGAATCCCCGGCCTGGTCACCGATCAACAGGTCGCCGGGTGGCGGCAGGTGACCGACGCCGTGCACGCGAGCGGCGGCCGCATCTTCGCCCAGCTGTGGCACGTGGGCCGGATGAGCCACCCGCGGACGCTCGGCGAGCCGCCCGTCGCACCGTCGGCCCGAACGGTTTCCGGCACGATCTTCACCGCCGACGGCTGGCTCGACCACGTCACGCCGCGCGCCATGGCCACCGCCGAGGTAGACGCCACGATCCGGGATTTCGCCGTCGCCGCGCGCAATGCGATCCTGGCGGGCTTCGACGGCGTGGAGCTGCACGGCGCCAACGGCTACCTGATCCAGCAGTTCCTCGCGGAGAACACCAACCTGCGCGGCGACGGCTACGGAGGTTCCCGCAGCGGCCGTTTGCGCCTGGCGGTGGAGGTGGTCGAAGCGATGGTCGCGGAGGTCGGCGCGGACCGCGTCGGACTGCGGATCTCGCCGGACAACCCCGAGAACGACATCGCCGAGCAGGACCCGCAGAGCACCTACCGGGCCCTGGTCGATGCCATCGAACCGTTCGGGCTCGCCTACCTGCACATCGTCGAACGCGGGAACTACCCGGCGCTGGCGGATCTGCGGCCCCGGTGGTCGGGCACGCTGATCGCGAACTTCAACGGCCCGGAGCCGACGACGCAGCCTGCCGGGGAACGAGTCCTGCAGTCCGGGCTCGCCGACGTGATGTCCTTCGGGCGGCTGTTCATCAGCAACCCGGACTTGCCGGTCAAGTTCGCGACGGGCCGGTCGCTCACGCCGGTGGACAACGACCGCGTTTACGGCGGCGGCGCGGAGGGCTACATCGACTACCCGCGCAGCTGAGTGACCAGCGGTCGGATGACCTGAACGCCTGCCCGTGAGTCTTTCGGGGCGCGATGTGGCGCCCCGGAAGACTCACGGGTCCGGTGGCTAGGCGGTGAGGGCGTCGACGGTCGGGGCGACGATGCCGAACAGGTCGCCGATGGTGGTCAGCGCGGCCGTCTGGAGGGCGGCCGCGGGCAGGACAGAGCCGTCGGGGGCGGCCAGCGGCCGGGTGGCCGTGGCCTCGGCGACGACCGTGGGGCGGTAGCCGAGGTTGAAGGCGCCCTGAGCGGTGAAGGTGACGCACATGTGGGTCATGAAGCCGGCCAGCACCAGCTCCTTGCCCGCGTCGAGCCCGCGGAGGGTCTTCTCCAGGTCGGTGTCGTGGAAGGAGTTGGGGAACTGCTTGACCACAACGGCTTCGCCGTCGACGGGCGCGACTTCGGTGCTGATGGCGCCGATCTCGGCACGGATGTCGTAGGGCGTGTTCTCGCCGCCGTCGTTGACGACGTGGACGACCGGAGCACCCGCGGCGCGGGCCGCGGCCAGCAGGCGTGCCCCGGCCGCGAGAGCGGGCTCGGCGCCTTCGAGCGTCATGACGCCGGTGCGGTAGGTGTTCTGGAAGTCGATCAGGATCAGCGTGGTGTCGGCGAGCTTGGGCAGCTGGTCGTCGAGGCCGATCACGTCGCGCAGGCTGGCGGAAGCGGTCATGGCAAGGACTCCTTCTGGGCATTGTGGATGGCGGGCACGGCCTGGCCGTGCCCGGGGAAACAGCGGGAGGGGTTCAGCTGGCGGTGCGGAACCGGCGGCGGTAGGCCGCCGGGGTGGTGCCGATCTGCTTGCGCAGGGCCCGGTGGAGCGTTTCCACCGAGCCGAGCCCGCAGGCGGAGGCGACCTGATCCAGGGGCTGGTCGGTGCTCTCCAGCAGGCGGCGGGCCGCCTCCACCCGCGCGGCCTCGACGTAGGCGGCCGGGGTGGTGCCGGTTTCCTGGCGGAAGACCCGGGCGAAGTGGCGTTCGCTCAGGCACATCCGCTCCGCGAGGGCGGCCGCGGACAGGTCGCCGGCCAGGTGATCGGCGATGAACATCCGCAGCTCGTCGATGTCCCTGCGGGAGACCGGTGGCTGGCTCAGCGGAACCGAGAACTGGCTCTGCCCGCCCTGGCGCTTGAGGTACATGACCAGCTGCCGGGCCACCGCCATGGCGACCTCCTCGCCCAGGTCCTCGGCCACCAGCGCCAGCGCGAGATCCATGCAGGCGCTGATCCCGGCCCCGGTCCACACGTCCCCGCACCGCACGAAGATCGGATCGGGATCGACCGTCACCGCCGGGTTGTCGGCCGCCAGCTGCGCGGCGGTCGACCAGTGGGTGGTGGCCGTCTTGCCGTCGAGCAGACCGGCCGCGGCCAGCAGGTGCGCACCCACGCACACCGACGCCACCCGCCGGGCCAGCGGCGCGGTCTTCTCCAGCCACGCCACCACGTCCCGGTCGATCCGGGCGACCGGACCGTCGGGGTGCAGGTCCACCGCGCCGGGCACCAGCAGCGTGTCCAGCACGCCGTCGACCTCGGCGAACGAGAGGTCCGCGAGCAGCCGCACGCCCGCAAACGTGGTCACCGCGCCGGGCGCCGGGCCCGCGAGCCGCACCTGGTAGCCCGCCCGGCCGCCGGTCTCCCGGTTGGCCAGCGCGAACACCTCGGCCGGGCCGGTGACGTCGAGGAGGTCGACGTCGGGGAAGACCGCGATGACGACGCGGCGGATCATGACCATGCATCCATGGTCACTCCGCCCGCGGATGACTGCAATGACGGTGTTCTGTCACATCCGGACATCGCTCCACGTCAGTCGCGGAGGGACAGGAGGAGCGCCGTCGCGGCGAGGGCGGCGGCGACGAGGCCCAGGTGCTGGGCGCCCGCCCACTCGATCCCGATCGCGCCGATGATGCCGGACGCCGCGATGGCCAGGTAGAGGATCGCGGCGTTGAGCGAGACCAGCACCGATGCCGAGCCCGGCGACAGCGTGATCAGCCGGTGCTGCTGCGGCGTCGTGATCGCGAAGGCCGCGATGCCGAAGAACACGATCTCCGCCGTCGCCAGGCGGAAGCTCCCGGTGGTCAGCGGCAGCACGAGCAGGCTGACCACCAGCCAGGCCAGGGCGAGCGCGACGACCTTGCGCCCGCCGATCCGGTCGGCCAGCGCGCCGGCCCCGAAGTTGCCGATCGTGCCGATCACCCCGAGCAGGAACATCAGCGCTGCCAAGCGGATTCCGCTGCCCGCGGTGGCCGGCGCGAACACGGCGGCGATGTAGGTGTACGGCAGGTACACGGCGGTGAAGCCGATGAGCGTCGTCGCCAGCACCACCAGAACCCGCCGGTCGGCCAGTGGCGCGAACCGGGCCCGAAGAGATTCGGGCGTCGGCGCCGCCACGTCGGCCGGCACCAGCCGGAGCACTCCCAACAGGCCCAGCACGGCCAGCCCGGCGACGAACCACATCGTCATCCGCCAGCCGGACACCGCTCCCAAGGCGGTGCCCAGCGGCGCGCCCAGCGCGGTCGCCGCGGTGAAACCTGTTGTCACGGCGGCGATAGCGCGGCCTCGCCGGTCTTCGGGCACCAGCGCGGACGCCGTGACCGCCGCCGTCGGCACGAACAGGCCGGCTCCCGCGGCTGCGACCACCTGCGCCGCGACCACCAGCGGGAACGACGGCGCGACCGCGGTGGCGACGTTCCCGATCAGATAGACCGCCACCGCGAGCAGCAGGACCCGGCGCCGCCGCCAGCCCGCGGTCGCGGCGGCGAGCACCGGCGCGACCAACGCGCACGTCAGCGCGAAGGCGGTCACCACCTGGCCGGCTGTGCTCATCGAGACCCGAAGGGTGCCGCTGAGCTGCGGAAGCACGCCCGCGAGCACGAACTCGCAGGTGCCGACCGCGAAGGTGCCGAACCCGAGCACCGGCACGGCCCACCGGCTCGGAGCATCCACCGCGGACGTCACTAGTGGCCGCCGATCCGGTGTGCGTACTCGGACATCGCCAGCCCGGCGGCGACGAACACGGCTGCTACCCAGGGCAGCGCGGCGGGGGAGAACGGCAGGGCCGCAGCGCCGATGACGCCGGCCAGCGACGCCGCGAGGTACCCCCCGGATGCGTTGAGCGAGATGACGAAGGGCGCCGCAGACGGTGCGGCCGCGATCAGCCGGTGCTGCTGCGGCACCGTGATGCTCCACGAGGTGAGCCCGAAGACCGCGATCGCGATGGCCGCGCCGGCCAAAGTGGCGGCGGACCAGGGCATCACCGCGAAGTTGAGCGCACTCACCACCATGGCGGCGGCGATCACCCGTCGCGCCCCGATCCGATCGGTCCAGCGGCCGGCCGCCAGGTTCCCGACGGTTGCGGCGCAGCCGGACAGGAACAGCAGCACCGCCAGCATCGTGCCGCTGCCGCCGGTCGCGGCGCCGACGATCACGCTGACGTACGTGTTGACAACGAAGATCCCGGTGAACGCGGCGACCGTGGTCAGCAGGATCGCCACGACCTTTCCGTTGCCCAGCGGCGAAAGCCGTTCGCGCAGGCTCGCGGCGGGCGGTGCCGGAACCGGCGGCAGGAGCAGCGCGACGCCGATCCCGGCGGCGACGCCGAGCGCGGCGACGAGCCACATGGTGCCGCGCCAGGTCGCGACCGTCCCGAGCAGCGTGCCGATCGGCACGCCGAGCGCGGTCGCCGCGGTGAGTCCCAGCGTCACCAGGGAAATCGCGCGTGCGCGCTGATCCGCCGGAGCGAGCGCGGCGGCGGTCGCCCCGGCGATCGGCGTGAACATCGCGGCGCCGGCGGCGGCGAGGACGCGGGTCGCGAGCACTGCGCCGTAGGTCGGTGCGAGCGCGGTGGCGATGTTGGCGACAGGGAAGACGGCGAGCGCGGCGAGCAGGACGCGGCGGCGGGGCCAGTTGCCGGTCAGCGTCGCCAGGACCGGCGAGAGCACGGCGTAGGCGATCGAGAAGACGGTCACCAGCTGCCCGGCTTCGGCGATGCCCACCTGCAGATCCGCCGAGATCTCCGGCAGGACGCCGGCGACGACGAAGGCGTCGGTGCCCACGGTGAACGTGCCCAGCGCCAGCACCGCCACCCGGAGCGGGACGCGGCCGGTGGCGGGTTCAGCGGTCTTGGTCAAGGGGGCTCCCCAAAACGGTACCGATCGTTTCCATGTGGCAGACGGTACCGATCGTTTCCGTTTCGGTGCAAGCTCGGATATCGTGGCGGTATGGCAACGCGCGCTCGGGAACGTCTCGTCGAGGCCGCGGAGCAGCTCTTCTACACGGAGGGCATCCGGGCGGTCGGAGTGGAACGGCTGGTCGCCGTTTCCGGAATCGGCCGCGCGTCGTTCTACCGGCACTTCGGCAGCAAGGACGACCTGGTCGTGACCATGCTGCGCGGCTACTCCGACGGCGTGCTGGAGTGGCTGAACGCGGAGGTCGCCCGCCGTGGCGGCGGGGCGTTGTCGATCTTCGACGCGTTCGCGGAACGGTTCGCGGCGCCGGACTTCCGCGGCTGCGCCTCGATCAACACCATGGTCGAGATGGCCGACCCGGACAGCCCGGCGCACCGCGTCGCGGCGGAGCACAAGGAAGCGGTCACCGACTACTTGGACGGCCTGCTGAAGGAGGCGGGCCACCGCCGGCACCGGCAGCTGGCGGAACAGCTGATGCTGCTGATCGACGGGGCCAACGTCACCGCCCTGCGCGAGCGAACGGCAGAACCGGCCAAGCGCGCCAAGGCAATCGCCAAGTCCCTGCTGGACGCCGACGCCTGAGCAGGCCCGCAGCGTGCCGGGATGTCGCCGTTTTCGCGCGAAACCGCCGTTCTCCGTGAGGTAGGGCGGCGATTTCGCGCGAAATCGCCCAGCGTTTCCGGATCTCGGCTCGGCGTTGATGGGCCCGTCGCCGGATCAGCGGTGGCCGTCGCGGTGCGCCGGTAGCGCCGCTGCCGCGAACCCGGCCGCGACGAGAACCCCCGCGCTGGCAAGGAATGCCGTGGCGTAATCCACCGGGGCCTGAGGGGCCTGGGTGCCGGAGATGGAGATCAGCGCGGCGAGCCCGAAAGCGCCGCCGATCTGTTTGGTGGTGTTCATCAGGCCGGCGACGGCGCCGGCATCGGTGGCGCCCACTCCGGCGGTGACCGTGGTCGTGAGCGGTGTGTTCAGCAGGCCACCGCCGAAGGAGAGGACGAGCGCCGGGCCGAGGATTCCGGCCAGGTATCCGCTGTCCGCGGCGATGCGGCTCTGCCACGCGAAACCGGCCGCAGCGATCAGCGCGCCGACGACGATCAAGGTGCGGCCGGTGGTATGGCGCATCAGCCAGGGCGTGAGGCGCCAGCCGACCGCGATGGTCACGAGCGTGTGCGGCAGGAAGCCGAGGCCCGTTTGCAGGGCGGTGTAGTGCAGCACGTCCTGCATGTAGAGCGTGAGGAAGTACCACATCGGCGCTTGGAAGCAGGCTCCTACCAGCAACATCACCGCGTTGCCGAGGGCGATCGAGCGGTTCCGGAACAGCCGCGGCGGCACCAGCGGTGAGCTCGCGAATCGGCTCTCGACCACCGCGAAGAGCGCCAGCGCGGCGGCTCCGGCGGCGAGCGGCACCAGCGTGAGCGGGGCGGTCCAACCGAGCGGGACGTTCGTGACGCCGTAGGTCAGGCAGGTGAGGCCCGTGGTGGCGAGGATCGAGCCGGGTAGGTCCAGGCGCGTCCCGCGCGCCGGGCGGGGAGGGTCGGCGGCCAGCACGCGGGCTGCGGAAACCAGTGCCAGCGCGCCGATCGGCACGTTGATCAGCAAGGTCGCCCGCCAGGACAGGTACTCGGTGAGGATGCCGCCGACGAGGTTGCCCGCGGCGGCGCCCGCCACGCTGACCGCGGTCCAGGTCGCCAGCGCCTTCGTCCGATGTGGACCTTCGGTGAACGTCGTCGTCACCATGCTGAGGGTGGCCGGGGCGAGCACCGCCGCGCCGAGTCCTTGCGCGGCGCGTGCGGCGATCAACGTGGCGGGATCGGTGGCCAGGCCGCCCGCCAGGCTCGCCGCGGAGAACGCCGCGAGCCCGGCCAGGAAGATCCGCCGGCGACCGTGCAGATCGGCTAATCGCCCGCCCAGCAGCAGGAATCCGCCGAAGGTCAGCAGGTAGCCGTTCGCCACCCACTGCAGGGATTCCGGGGTGAACCCCAGCTCGGCCTGGATCGAGGGGAGCGCGACGTTGATCACCGAGACGTCGAGCACGACCATCAGCTGCGCCGCGCAGGCCAGCGCGAGCACCGCGCCGGCGGCTCGTTCCTGCCGCATCGAGTCCTCCACCGTTGATGATACGTCTGTATCAGATACACTTGTATCACAAAGGAGGGAGGCGCATTGCCGAAGACCGTCGACCACGACCAACGGCGGGCCCAGATAGCCGAGGGCCTGGTGCGGGTGGCCGCACGCGAGGGGCTGCACGCGGTGACGATGCGTTCGGTGGCCGCCGAAGCCGGCGTCTCGCTGCGGCTGGTGCAGTACTACTTCCAGACCAAGGCCCAGCTGATGCACGACGCCCTGCGCCACCTGGAACGGCAGAGCCACGAGCGGTGGGCGGCGCGGCTGGCGCGGATGCCGAGCCCGCCGTCGGGTCGCGCCTTCGTCGAAGCGTTCCTCGCCGAGGCGCTGCCGACCGACGAGGCGAGCCGGGCGTTCCACCTCGTCGGCACGTCATATGCGGTGCTGGCGATGACCGACCCGGAACTCGCCGACCAGCCCTTCGTCGCGGGCCTCAACCACCTCGAAGAACAGCTCGCCGAGGCCCTGCGCAAGGCTCAAGCCGACGGCGAGCTGTCGGAAAACCGCGACGCATCAGTGGAAGCGGCTCGCCTGATCGCGCTCAACCACGGGCTGGGCACGGCGATGCTCGTCGGACAACGCACCGGGCAATACGCGGAAGCCGTGCTGCGCCACCACCTCGACGAACTCTTCACCGCCTCAGGCGAGCCCTGACGATCGTTCCCGCAGGTCAGGACCCGTGCGTGTTTTGCGTCGCTATAGAGCCTGTTTCCAAACTCGTCCTGCTTAGCGGTGCGGGTGGCGGAACCTCAGAGGCCTTCTCGGCTGTGGGATCCCCGACTTATGTATGACCAATACGCGGCATCGGGGCTGTCCTCGCGAGAAGACCTCTGAGAACCCGCAGCGGTGCCGGTTGTGTAGGTGGGCTAAGCGGCTGCGCCGCTTCAAATACAAAACGCCCGCGTTACCACATCCGCACGTCACCACATCCAAAACAGCCTCTATAGCAGCACAAAACACACACGGGTCCAGCCGGGCGGAACGCAGGCCCTGGCCTGGTCAGGAATCCTTCTTGCGGCGAGGTCGGAGGCTCGCGGCGAAGCGGGGCTTTTCGAGCGCGTTGTAGAGCGCCATGAACGCCTGCTGGACATCGCGGCGGGAATCGTCCGGTGTGGACGGTGCGGCCTTGTGGTCGGGGTCGGGCATGCTCTTGACCTGCATCCACCGCTCGTTCCACAGCGCTTCCATCGCGGCGTTCCACCGCTTCCGCATGTCGTCGACCACCTTCTCGCGCTGCTCGTCGGCGGCCTCCCGGCGCTGCCGCCCCGCGGCGACCGCCTCGCCCAGCTCACCGGCTCGCTCGCGCTCGTGCCGGCGCAGCTGCTGCGCGGCCGTGGTGGCCCGGGCGGTGATCTCCTTGTACCGCTCCGCGGCCGGAATCTGCTCAGTCACCGGCTTCCTCCCGGATCTCGCACCGCTCGTCCGCCGATCGCGGGGCCGGGACCGCCGGCACCGGCTTCGCCTGGTCGCCGAGGTCGAACGGCAGGATCACCTCGGGCCGGGAGTGCACCGCGCGGTCGAAGAACAGGCCGCGCCGCGCCCGCGGCGACCAGTTGACGACCTGCCCTGCCGCGAACGCGGCCAGTTCCTGGCCGTGCACGTCGAAGGCGACCCAGGCGCCGATGTCGTCGACCGGGCCCATGCCCAGGGTGTTCTTCACGCGCTGCGCGCTGCGCCACCAGCCGATCACGTGCACCCGCAATTCCGGGCCCTGCTTGAGGATCTTCCGGAGGTGGTCCAGCCCGCTGACGCGGGTGGTCGGATCCTTGCGCTCCAGCGTGGTGTGCGCCGCGTCGGCGGCGTAGAGCACCAGGCAGTGCGGCCGGTCGGCGCCGGATCGTTGGTCGATCGTCTCGGCGGTGGCGGCCAGCGCGGCCTCGATGCCGTCCAGGCCGACCAGTTCGACGTCGTGGCCGTCGCTGCGCAACGCTTCGGCGACGCCGCGGGCGTCGTCGTCCACGTCGTCGAGCAGGGCGGCGATGGTGAACTTGATGCTGCCCGGAACGTATTGGCGCGCGAGGGAAAGCGTCGCCGTGCCGAGCACGCTGGTCGCATCCGCCAGCACCGAGCCGATCACCGCGATGTTGCGTCCCGGCGAGCGCACCAGCCGAACCGCGGCGGCCGTGCCGTTGACGTCGATGATCTGCCCGAGCAGGACCTTCGGCACCGCCGCCGGTGCCCGAAGCTTCGCATAATCGTCCAGTGTGGACAGATTGGGCAGGTTCGAGCCGTCGAACAACCGCGGTGGCGGGGCGTTCTCGTCGCGCCGCTTCCAGAGTTCCTGCTGCAGCGCGTCGAAGGTGTTCTTCGCGGTGGCGTCCGGGATGCGCGCGATCTCGTTGCCGTGCTTGACGCCCGACTCGTGGTTGACGACCGCGTGCCAGCGGGGCAACTCCAGCGCCGCGTTGTTCTGTTCGGCCAGCACCCGCCGCGCCTTGGGCAGCGCGATCCGCAGGATGAACTGCTCGAAGATCGCCGGCTTGCCCCAGAACGCCTCGATCCCGGACACGTCCTGGCTGGCCAGCACCAGGTGGATGCCCTGCGAGCGGCCGCGCCGCGCGACGTCCTCCAGCAGCGTGGCGGCCTGAGCGGTCACCGGGTCTCGCTCGGCGAAGAGGTACTGGAACTCGTCGATCACGGCGACGATCCGCGGCCACCGACCGTTCGGGTCCTCGGCGCGCAGCTCCTCCAGCTTGGTGACCTCGTGCTCCTTGGCGGACTCCGCACGCCGCCGCATCTCGTCGGCCAGGAACCGCAGCAGCGCCAGCCCGAACTCGCGGTCGGTGTTGACGTTCACCCCGACCAGCTGCGCGTGCGGCAGCCAGCTCGGGTCGCGGCGGCCCGGAGTGAACTGGGCGAACGAGACGCCCTCCTTGAAGTCCAGCAGGTAGAGCTCCAGCTCGTCCGGCGAATACCGGGCGGCGAGCCCGCCGAGCATGCCGTAGAGGAAGTTCGTCTTGCCCGAGCCGCTGGGGCCGCCGATCAGCGTGTGCGGGCTGCCGTCGCCGAGGGTGATCCACACCGGCTCGCCCTCGTTGAACCCGACCGGCGCGTGCAGCCCGGCCGTCGAGCGCTGCGTCCACAGCTGGTCCGGTACCAGGTCGTCGAAGGTCCGCACCCGGGCCCGCCGGGCGAGGAACGCCTCCGCGATCGCTGAGCACGCCTTGGTGACCTCGTTGCGCGACGGCGATTCGTCCAGCTGCACAACGGCTTCCGGACCGGTCATGCTGGTGCGCGCCCGGTCGCCGCCGAGCAGCCTGATGGACTCGATCGCGCTGTTCACGGTCAGCGAGAGGTCCACGACGATCAGCTGGATGCCGCAGGCCAGGCCGTTGCGCGCGATCCGCTGCAGCTGTTGCTGCTGATCCTCGCGCAGGGCCTCGCCGTTGCCGAACAGCACCGCGATCCGCCACGGCTCCGAGCGGTGCCCGCTGTCGGCGGCCAGCGAGCGCAGCGAGGTGTGGCCGCCCACCAGCGAGCTGGTGTGGATCCGCCGGATGTGGTCGGAGAGCGCTTCGAGCATCTCGTCGAGCCGGGTCGGATCGTGCGCGGTGAGCAGGCCCGCGCGGGTCAGCGGGTAGAGCCCGGGCAGCGTTCCGGTCAGCTGCGCGACGTCCCAGACGTGGATGCGCACCAGGCCGGGCTGGAAATGGCTGAGCAGCCGCAGCAGCAGGTTCTGCACCAGGGCTTCGGCGGAATCCGGGTTGCCGTCGGTGACGATCCGCAGGTGCGACTCGTCCAGCAGCGGGATGGCGGCCGGGAACGGTTGCGGGTCGGGCGAATCCGGGACGGTCGCGGTGCCGATCCGCCACAGCTCGGGCGGCGGCGCGGCGGCGTCCCGGGTGCCGAGCTCGCCGAGCCACTCCGGCCACGGAAGTCCCGCGGTACCGGGAGCGGCCTCCGCGACGAGCCCGCCGAGCTGCTCCGGGCCCTGCTCGGTCCACTCGGCGTAGATCTCCGCCCGCTCGCGCAGCGCTTCGCGCATCGCGGCCTGGAAAACCGGGTCCTCGGCGTCGGCGATCTCCGCCGGCTCGCGTTCCGCTGCGGCCACCCCGACCTGGGCGATGCGCAGCGCGAACTCCTGTTGCGCGCATTCGGCGAGGATGCGGGCGTGTTCCTGCTCGGCGGCGCCGAGCGCGGAGGCGATGCTGGTGCGCAGGCGCCCGAAGGCCGCTTCGATCCGACTCCGCCGCTCGTTGCGTTTACCCACGCCCCACCTCGGAACCCGTGTTACAGACCGTGATCAAAATACCACTCGACGAGGAGCCGGGCAGGCCCCTGGGGCACCCATGCACGAGGGCGAATGTGGCGCGGTTGAGCGCCGAAAGCCGAAAACGCCCGCGCGTACTACAACCGGGTGGCGAAGTCGCGCACCGTGTCGAGGACGTGCTCGATCATCCCCTGAGATCGCTCGATCTGGTCATCCGCGCGGTGCAGGCCCGGCGGCACCACCGTCTCCGGGTGTTCCGGGTCGAGCTTCGCCAGCGCCTGCTCCGCCTCGGCTAGAGCGGTGCGGCTGGTGTTGAGGTGGGCGCCCGCGTCCGCCAGGTGTTCCTCCACGAGGCGCAACGTCTGGATCAGTTCGTCGAGTGTCGACACGGTGCCACAGAGCCTGTCTACGAGATCGGGTTGGACTTCTGTCGTTTCGGCGGTGTGACGATTTCGCGCGAGACCGTCACCCGGTACGCGTGGAGGACGGCGGTTTCGCGTGAAACCGCCGTCCCGCGGAACGGCCGGAAACTAGAGGCGGCCCGCGTAGCCCTCGGTGGAGTTGATCGTGCCGTTGATCGTGGCCTGCGCGCCGCTGATCGTCTGCATCACCTCGGCGAGCTCGCCGTGCGCGCGCTGCATCTCCTCCTGGGTGCTGCCCTGGGTGGCGGTGAGCAGGGCCGACTGCGCCTCTTCGAGCGCGAGGTTGCCCTGTTGCAGTGCGGCGATGCTTTCCTGCATCTTCTGATTCGCCAAGGCAATTCCCGCGCGAACTTCTTCGACGCCCGCCATCTGGACTCTGAACCTCCGTGGTGCACAACGCTGTATCGGTCCACAAGTTAGCGCCCGGTGATGGCGACGGCGCAGGCAGGTGGGTGCGGATGATCACGACTCGATCGCGGTGCGTGACGACCAGCGGAATTGATCACCCGACCGGAAGAGGCCGGCGCTGAAATGCGCGTTTTGCCCGATACCGGCTCGTCAGCCGCGCCCGGTGGCGTCCACAGTGGAGCTCGGTTCGCCGGCTTCCGCGTCGATCGCGGACACCTCGATGGCCGCGACGCCGGACGGCGGCGTCGGCGCGGCCGACCACCGGGCGGTGGCGCAGTGCTCGTCGACGCGCAGCCGCGACCAGCCGTTGCCGCCGAGGGCCGAAACCGCGCCGAGCACGATTTCCGGCAGGTCGCCGAGCGCCGGCCCGAGGTCCATCGCGACCCGCACCAGCGGCGGATCCACCGAGTACTCGGTGATCGTCGCCGTGCGCGAGAGGCGGCTGGCCACCGCCCGCGCCGGCCACTCCGCGCCCGCCCGCCGTTCGGTGACCACGTCCACGAGCAGCCGCAGCCGCGGGCGCGGATTCCCGCGCTCGTCCAGATCGCCGATGCTCTCGGGCACCTCCGCCGGCGGTTCGTCGGGGTCGCCGGGGTCGGACCTGCCGAACAGGATCGACCCGCCGGACCACGCCTCGACCAGCAGCCGCTCTCCGCCGTCGACCAGATCGCCCACCAGCTCCGGGTGCTCCACCACCGTCCACGCCGTCGGCGGTTCGCAGGACACCCGGTGCCTGGCGTAGTCGGGGCCGAGCTCGCGCAGGAAGTTGCGCACCGCGCGGGACAACCCGGCCACGTGCTGCCCGGTTTCCGCGCTGGCCCGGCTGATCGTGACCGACCAGCAGCCAGGCTCCTCGTCGGAGCAGTCCCCGGACGCCACGATCCGGCCGCCGATTCGTCGCACCAGCCCGTGGCAGGCGGCGCGCGCGGAGGACTCGTCGTCGGCCGCGACGACAACGGTGATCAGCAATTCGAGCTCGGTGTTCTCAGCCATCGCGAGAAGCATTCTCGCGCACTGAACCCGAACGTCGAACGGATGATCAGGTGAAGTCGCGACGAGCCGGCGGCGGCATGTGCCCGACGACACAGCCGGCCGGTTTGACCTTCACACTGATGTGACGGTTGGAGCATGGCCGCAACACCCCGGAAAACACCGCGACAGCAGGGAATTCCCGCCGCGGCAGCCCATCAGGAGGCGGCAGTGCACAACCAGCTCTTCGACTACAGCCCGATCGTCGACCGCGCGCCCGTGCGTTGGCCGGGCGGCGCCAAGCTGGCGTTCTACGTGGGCCTGAACGTCGAGCACTACGAGATCGACCGGCCGTCCACCAGCATCTTCGCCGGAACCAGGGAGCTGGCGCCCGACCCGCTGAACTACGGCTGGCGGGACTACGGCCCGCGGGTCGGCATCTGGCGGCTGGTGGACATCTTCGACCGGCACGGCATCCGGCCCAGCGTGCTGCTGAACTCCGACGTCACCGAGCACTACCCGCAGATCGTCGAAGCGGGCAAGCAGCGCGACTGGGCCTGGCTGGCGCACGGCAAGAACAACTCGATCCTGCAGGCGAACATGCCGGTCGACGAGGAGCGCGCCTACCTACGTGACGTGGTCGACACCATCGAAGCCGCGACCGGCACCCGCCCGCGCGGGTGGATGGGGCCGGGGCTCACCGAAACGTTCCACACGCCCGAGCTGCTCGCCGAGCTCGGCCTGCGCTACGTGCTGGACTGGAGCAACGACGACCAGCCGTACCGGCTGAACGTGCCCGGCATGCTCAGCGTGCCCTACCAGACCGAGCTCAACGACGTGACGCTGTTCGTGGGCACCGGGGTGAGCGGCCCGGACTTCCTGCAGGCGGTCAAGGACCAGTTCGACCAGCTCTACGCGGAGTCGGCGGACAGCGGGCGGGTGATGTCGCTGGCGCTGCACCCGTTCGTCATCGGCCAGCCGTTCCGGGCCAAGTACCTGGACCAGGCGCTGGAGTACATCACCGGCCACGAGGGCGTGTGGCTGACCACGAGCGACGAGATCGCCGAGCACCACGCCCGCTCGACCGGCCCGGCCGCGCCTCGCGATTGATCCCAGGGGTGGGAAATGTCGTTGAGCCCGTGGCTGCCGTTCGAGAAGACTTGGGCTCTCGACATTTCGTGCCGCTGGATCCCGACGGCATGGCCGGCGGATGGCTGTACGTGGTGGTCGAGGCCCGTACCGGCGTCGTCTACCAGCAGCAGCACGGCGGCACCGCTTGCCAGCAGGGGCAGGTGGAGGGCTTCCTGGTGCCGACGTTCGGCGCTGATGCGCTGGACGCGCTTCGCGAGCTGTTCGAGGCGCCGGCACGTGGAACCTGACGTGGCCGGACGAGGAGCGCGGCAGGCTGCGCGGGATCGTCGAAGGCATCCCGCACTGGTCATCCGACGGGCGCACCGAGAACTTGCGCGTCCTGAAGCTGGACGAGAGCCGGATCGGTGAAGCCGATGAGGCTTGGGTGCCGGTGGTCACGCCGGACGGCCCCGGAGTGTTGCTGTGGTTCAACTCGGACTGAACGAGACCACCGCCGCGATGACCACCCCAGCGACGGACGAGACCTAGAGCTGCTGCTCCGCCTCGGCGGGCGGCTCCGGCGGCTCGCCCTGGTCCAGGCCGTAGTAGTGGTAGAGGTCGCGGCCCTCCTGGTCGGAGAGGTGGCCGTGCTCCGCCTCGATGCGAGGAGCGTTGCGCACCCGGTCCTTGGCGACGCCCAGGTCCAGGCGGTTCTCCTCGGTGGTCGCGCCGGACAGCGGCACGAAGGTCTCCTTGACGCCGAACACGCCGATCCGGACGGTGACCCACTCCGGCTGGTTGGTCACGTCGTCGACGTAGACGTTGCCGACCCGGCCGACCCGGTCGCCGTTGCGGTCGAAGACCGGCGTGCCGATCAGGTCCTGTGCGCGCTCGACGTTCATGGCCACCTCAGCTCGCTCCACCCCACCCGGAGGCGCCGACCCCCCGCCGGCATCCTCAAGCTGCCCGTGGAGGGCTTGAGCTGCAACCGCGCAAGCGACACGCCTCACCCGAACAGGTAATGATCGAGATTATTTGGCGCCCACTATTAATGATCCTTCGTTTTCGGTCGGCTACGAGTTCAGTTCGCGGCCGATGAAGGTGAGGACGTCGTTCATCACCTCGGCCTTGTTGACCTCGTTGAACAGCTCGTGGCGGCCGCCCGGGTAGATGTGCTCGTGGAACTCGCCGCCGCGGATGCGGTCGATGCCGGTGCGGGTGTCGGCCTCCGGCACCAGCTCGTCGTCCTCGCCGTGCACCCACAGCGTCGGCCGGTCCAGCGCCGGCCCGTCGTTGATGGCCAGCAGGCACTCGTCGATCGCCTGCAGCGTGGCGCGCTTGAACGGGCCGTGCCAGACCAGCGGATCGGCGACGTACGCCGCGCCGACCTCCGGGTCGCGGGACAGCGTCGCCGGGTCGATCGGGGTGTCCGGGATCTCGTCGTGCTCCAGCAGGTCCAGCACGTGCCAGGTGCCCAGCACCGGCGCGGACAGCACGACCGCCGCCAGGTGCTCCTGGTGCTCCTGCGCGTAGCGGGCGGCGAGCATCCCGCCCATCGAATGTCCGATTAGGACGACGGGCAGGTTCGGGTGCTCGGCGGTGACCTGCCTGCGGAGCGCGTCCAGATCGGCCACGATCGTCTCGGCGTCCTCGAAGAAGACCCGGTCGCCGGGGGAGCGGCCGTGCCCGATGTGGTCCGGGGCGTAGACCAGCGCGCGGGCGCCGACCAGCTGCTCCGCGACCCACTGGTACCGGCCGGAGTGCTCGCCGTAGCCGTGCGCGATCAGCGCGATCCAGCCGGGATTCGTCCCCGACCACTCGCGCACCGCCAGCTCGCCGTGCCGTCCGCTGACCACTCGATCCGTTGACTCGATCATGCCGCCACCCCAGCACACCCAATCCGGCCGGGCCAACCCCGGCTCTTCTCACCGAACGGCGAATTCGCGCGAAATCGGCCGTTCCCCGATGTCGGAACGCCGATTCCACGCGAAGTCGTGCCGCCGTCAGCGGTGGTACGCGCTGCCGTTGATCGTGCCGAACCCGCACACCGGGCCCACGTTCCAGGTGACGGAGAGCGCGTCGGTCTCGTCCGGCGGGATGACCTGCGCGCGGGCCGGCGTCGGCTGGCAGGGGCCGTCCATCGGCTCGCCCTCGTGCGGGACGGCCGTCCAATGCAGCGTGGCGCTGGCCGACTCGCCGGGCGCCAGCGTGATCAGCCCGGGGCCGGGGTTCGGCGTGCGCTCCATCTTGGTGGGCACCGCCTGGCCGGAGCCGTCGACCAGCTGCATCCCGCCGTAGCCGTAGAGCGTGCAGGTCTCGTTGCTGGAGTTGCGCAGCACCAGCTCGGCGTAGCGCTGGCCCGCTCCCGCCTCGGAGTTCTGCACCGAGCCAGTGAGCATCGAGGTGTGGCAGCGCTCCACCTTGTTCGGCTGGGCGCGCGCCGGCGACGAGGCGGGCGTCGCGCGGCCGCCGGTGGCGGCTTCGGGGGCCTCGGAAGCTTGAAGATCCGGTTTTGCAGCTGTGCTCGTGGCCGGTGGTGCCGGCTGGACGTTCTGCTCCGGTGCCGTGATTACCTGGCCGGTCTGCGCGTTCTGTGCGCTTTGCGCTCCGCAGCCGGCCATCAGCCCGGCGATCAGCAGTGCCCCGGACGCCTGGAGCGTCCGCGAGCCGAAAATCCGCAATCGGTTCGGGGTCACGGTGACCACCTCCCGTCCCCCGGCCTCGCGGCGGGGTCGTCGGTATTTGCTCTGCTGTTCCTGAAGACGTCCGACCGGCGGCGGGGTTGCCCGCACGGTCGATTTTCCCGCCGTCGGTGACTTCGTGACCTGCGGCGGGGTAGTGCTCCGGTTGCCCCGATCGACTCCCGCGACCAGCGGATCGAGTGACGGCCGGCTGCGCCGAATAGGTCTTCTCACGACTGGGACCAACCCGATTCGGGTAATTCCCGACGCCGCGAATCCGTTACGCCTCGCGCAGATATCGACCGATCGGGTGGGGATCTTGACCTGAACGGCGGGACTGCCCGTTTGCTCGACTTCGATACTTTGGCAACTGCAGAAGGCCGAAGTCAGGGGGTTGATCATGGCCGAGCGAATTCCCGGCATTGACGTAGCGCGATATCAGGGGGAGCCCGACTGGGGAGCGGTTCGCGGCGCCGGATATGTCTTCACGTACATCAAGGCGACCGAAGGAATCGGATATGTGAGCCCGACGCTGGACGCCCAGCTGGCCGGCGCCCGCGGCGCCGGGCTGGTCACCGGGCTCTACCACTTCGCCCGCCCGGACACGAATTCGCCGCAGCAGGACGCGGCCGATTTCGCCGCCCAGCTGGCGCGGCTGAACTCCAGCGCGCCGGGCAACCTGCCGCCGTGCCTGGACATTGAGACCGACGCGCCGAACCTGGGCGCGTGGGTCAAGGGGTTCATCGACGCGGTCCGCGGGCACACCGGGCGGCAGGAGATCGTGGTCTACGCCTCGACGTCCTGGTTCCAGAGCAAGCTCGCGCCGGAGACCTGGGTCGATCCCGGCGTGTTCCTGTGGGTCGCGCACTACGGGCGCCCGCCGGGCGAGCCCGGCTACCTCACCGACCGGGTCGCGATCCACCAGCACGCCTCCGACGGGAAGGTTCCGGGGATCGCCGGCGACACCGATGTGAACGTCTCGCTGGTTCCGCTGGAGGTGCTCACCGGGGCCGGAGCCCCGCCGCCGCCTCCGCCTCCTCCGCCGCCGCAGGAGACCTACGTCGTGCAGCCCGGCGACACGCTCTCCGAGATCGGGCAGAAGCTGGGCGTCGACTGGCGGGAGATCGCGCGGGTCAACGGCATCACCGACCCGGACCTGATCTACGTCGGCCAGGTGCTGAAGATCCCGCGCTGAGGAAGCGCCGTTCTCGCGACGGAGTCCCAGGTAGGCCCCGTGCCGGGCGCCCGGGGCTCTGCGTCGGCAGCCCGCTCCGGCGGGCTTCGCAGTTGGCGGATTGCCCAAAATGTTACTGCCGCGTATGTCGTTGCCGCACGCTCGCGATCAGTACCGACTACCGTTTTTCGCGTGAACATCGCGCAAGGTGGAGGTGAACGCGATGGCGGGTACAGCGGAGCTGGTCCGAAGCCACTGGACGCGTGGTGAGCCGGGTCGTGAGGCTCCCCAGGAACTCGTGGTCGCGCTCTATCGCTGGTGGGTGGTCGCGATGGCGCTCAAGATCACGGGCGCCACCTGGGACATCTGCTGGCATTTCCGGTGGCTGCGCGACGATCTCGCGCCACCGCACATGATCAACACGGTCGGCACCGTGATCGTGATCGGGTTGGTGATCTTCCACACCTACACCGGCATCGGCGCCGATCGCGCCACGCTGCGCTGGATGCAGTGGGGGCTGGGCATCTTCCTGGTCGCCGCGCCGCTGGACGTGATCAACCACCGGATCAACGGGCTGGACATCACCGCGTGGAGCCCGTCGCACGCGCTGCTCTACCTCGGCACCGGGCTGATGAGCGTCGGCCTGATCCGCGGCTGGGCCCGCTACGGCGGCGGTGACCGGTACTACTACCCGATCGCCTGCTTCCTGTGGTTCACGGTGCTGGACAACTTCCTGTTCCTCAACCAGCACCAGGAATACGGCGTGCTCGGGCTGGCGGCGTGGGAGCGCGGAACGCCCTACGCCGAGGACATCCTGCTGCAGTTCGCCGCCGACGACCTCGGGCGGCCGCTGGACTGGATCGCCGTCAAGTCCTTCACGCTCCCGGTGCCGGACTGGGTCTATCCGACCTGGGCGGTCATGACCGGCCTGGGCACGCTGCTGCTGGCCCGGTGGCTGGTCGGACGCCGGTGGACGGCGACCACCATCACCGCCGGCTACCTCGTTTTCCGTTGCGTGGCCTGGGGATTGCTGGCGGCGGCCGACTTCCCGATCTCGACCGTGCCGTTCTTCCTGCTCGCCGGGGCGGTGGCGATCGACCTGTCGTTCCGGTTGGCGTCGTGGATCCGGCCGTTCGCCGGTGCGGCGATCGTGACCGCGGTGGCCTACCTCGCCCTGTGGGCGCAGCAGACCTACCTCGCCGCGCCGCCGGTCGACTACTGGTCGGCGCTGTACACGGTGGTCATGTTCGCCGCGGCGTGGTGGGGCATCTCGTACCTGCTCGACACCGAACGCGGTCGCCGGTTGCTGTCGCGCGGTCAGACGATGACCGGGGCGCGGGAGAGCACGACGCCCAAGCCGTAGGCGATACCCATCACGCCGACCTCGGCAGCGGCCCAGCCGATCAACGCGGCGCGCTGGTGGCGCGCGATGCGGGGCAGCAGGCGGAACCGCATCTGCGAAGCCACGATGCCCAGCAGCACCAGGCAGCCGATCTTGGCCAGGATGATCTGGCCGTAGCCGGTGTTGATCAGGCCGGGCAGGCCGACGGTCGGCGTGATGATCAGCACCATCAGGCCGTTGAACAACCCGGAGGCGCCGACCACGAAGATCGCGATGGTGGCGAGCTTCGAGAAGCGCGGTAGGGCCTCGGCGAGCAGCCCGCGGCGCGGCGCGACGAACAGCGCGATCGCGGCCAGGCCGCCGGTCCACATCGCGGCACCGATCACGTGCAGTTCCATCGAGATCATGCTGAAGTCGTGGTACTGCCAGTCCGTGGCGTGGCCGGTCAGCGGCATCGGGAGCAGGCCGAGCAGCGCGACGATGGTGCGCAGCTCGGCCGGCACCTTCTCGCCGAACCGGACCGCGAGCAGGCCCAGCACCGCGCACACCAGCCCGGCGCCGGCGCTGGCGAGCAGGCCGGGGCCGGCCGGCACGTTCGCGATGTAGTCGATCAGCAGCTGGGTGGTCACGGGCCGGCCAGGGCTGAGGTCGGCGGCGTGCAGCACCAGGGAAAGCAGGGCGCTGAGCATCCAGATCAGCGAGGTGATCACGGTGACCCGCCGGGCCAGCGACATGACCGGCTCGGTGTGCTTCGGGCGGTCGAAGCCCAGCAGCTTCGGCAGCAGGCTCAGGCCGACGGTCCCCAGCGCCGCGATGTCGAGCAGGGCTCGCACGACGGGCAAGCCGAAGTGCACGAGCGGCGGCGGGTCGGGAAGGCCGGGAATGGTGCCGACTGCCGTGTAGGCCGTCGCGGCGAGCGCGGTCAGCAGTGCGCCGCCCAGCAGTGCAGCCACCACTGCGGCCTTGGTGCCGAGCACGTTGCGTTCGTCGGCTTCGGCGGGGTGCTCCGGCTTCGCGGTCCGGCCGTGCTGGGAGACATCAGAGTCGGCAGCCACGAGTGCATCGTCTCACCCGGACGAGCGAGCATTGGCCTTCGGCCCTGAGGATGAGCCGGATTTGATCACTGGTCGTGACCGAATTGTTTCGGTGTGCGAACGGTATGTCGGGCGTGATGTTGTCGCGGTGTCGCATCCGTCACCGTTTCCGCGGCGATTAGTTGATCTTCATTGTTTCTGATTTCCCTGCTGGCGGGCTGTTTTTGAGGGCGCATCGATAATCCTCGGGTTTGTGGTCGAGGCGATGCCGTTGCGGCCCGGGCGGGTCGGGATGTGTTGCTGGCAAAGTCCTCAGCGACGTTGTTCTACAGTCGTGCACGTGTATCCGGCGGACAGTGCAGAAGCGCACGCGGGAGGTGCGTCCGGCGCGCCTCCATCGTGCGCGAGTGCAACGATTCCGAAACCGGTTGGGTTCATTCCGCTTGTTTCTCCGGGCGGTCGACTTTCGTTCACTGGATCGGTTCGCACATATTCGTCTGGCGTTTCACGAGCCGCCGCAATTCCGTGCTTTGCTGTAATGCCCGGCGGACGGGCCGGGATGTGCGTACGGGTTCCCCGGAGAGTTGGCCGGGTCGGTGCCGCAGCGCGTTTACCCAGGTCCGACAGGGTTTCGGGGTCGGTTTCGGGCCGTCTCGGCCCGGCGGCCCGGCGGGCGCCCCAGGGTGCGAACCCGGCACGTCTCAGGGAAATTGGGGGTCCGGCCCCGGATGTGAGCCGGACTCGCGAGACGCGAGATTGAGCGGTGTGGACGGACAGCGAAGGCGGGAATCAGCGGGCTCGGAGCCCGATACTGGTAGCAGGCCGACGCGGCGGACGCCGCGGGGCTCGACAGCGGGACGTGTCATGGATCGCGCACTAGGGTGTTCGGTAGACGAACGTTCCCGCAGCCTGGTGAAGAGGACTGATCCGGTCGTGCAGCACCATTCGGCCACCGTCGCGGGACGTGGTTCACGATGACTGCGCTCGCGGTACTGCTCGCCGCACTCGGGGCCTGCGGATATGCCGTGGGGGCGAGGCTGCAGCACGCCGCCGTGCACGACACGATGGACGGCAGCGGGCTCGGCCTCCGCAGCCAGGCCCAGCTCATCCGCAACCCCCGCTGGCTGGGCGGCCTCGCCGCGCTCGGCAGCGGCACCGTCTTGCACGCCTGCGCACTCGGCCTGGCACCGCTGAGCGTGGTGCAGCCGGTCGGCGTGCTGGCGTTGCCGATCACCGTGCTGCTGAACCTCAGGCAGCAAGGCATCACCGCCCGGGACCTCAAGCCCAGCGTTGCGCTGTCGGTGGTCGCGGCCACCGGCGGCGTCGGCGCCTTCGTCTTCCTCGCCGCGGGCAGCGCGACGGCCACCCCGATCGCCGGCGACGCGCAGTTGCTGGCGACCCAGCTGGTGGCCGGCGCGATCCTGGCGTTGGGCGTGCTGGCCATGCTGACCCGCTCGAAGGTTCGGTGCGTCCTCTTCGCCGCCGGTTGCGCCGTGGCATACGGGTACGTCTCGGTGCTGATGCGGGCAGTGGCGCAGCAGCTGGGGACGACCGAGCTGCTGAACATCAACCCGCTGCCGCTGCTCGGCATCGTCGTCGCGATGGTGGTGGGCGGTTGGCTGCTGCAGCACGGGTACGCCAGCGGCCCGCCGGACCTCGTGGTGGCCTGCCTGACGGTGATCGACCCGCTGCTGGCGGTGGGGCTGGGCATCGGCCTGCTCGGCGAGGCCGATCACGTCAGCACCTGGACGGCGGTCGGCGAGGGCCTGTGCGCCGTCGTGGCCTGCGCGGGTGTCTTCGCGCTGGCCCGCTACCACCCCGACACCCAGGAACGCAGTGCACCCGCCGCCGCTGCGCCCCCTTCGACCACCGTGACCACTGCGACCTCAACGAACACTGCGAACGGCAGCAGTGATCTTGCTGGACCGAGTTCGACAGATCGTCCTGACGGGAGTTCCACTTGACTTCGCAACCGCCCAGCAGGCGCCCGATGCGGATCGTGGTCGGCGCGACCACCTATCCCCCCGACGTGAACGGGGCGGCGAACTTCGGCCACCGCCTGGCGACCGGGCTGTCCGGTCGCGGCCACGAGGTGCACGTCGTCTGCCACTCGACGGACCGGGAGTCGCGCACCGAGGTCGAGGACGGCGTGACCGTGCACCGCGTCGCCTCCTTCGGCTCGCCGTTCCACCCGTCGATCCGGGGCCTCCTTCCTTGGCAGGCCCGCCAGGCGGACCGGCTGATCGCCGAGATCCAGCCCGACGTCGTGCACGTGCAGTCGCACTTCTTCATCTGCCGCGGCCTGATCAACTCGGCTCGCCGCCGGGACATCGGGCTGGTCGCCACCAACCACTTCATGCCGGAGAACATCTTCGGCTACTTCAAGGTCCCGGAGTTCCTCCAGCAGGCGGCGGGCCGCCTGCTGTGGCACAACCTGGTCAAGCACTACCGGAAGGCGCAGCTCGTCACCGCGCCCACCCCGCGGGCCGTCCAGCTGTTGCAGGAGAACGGCTTCGAGGACCTGGCGCTGCCGGTCTCCTGCGGCATCGACGTCGAGCGGTACCGGCGGCGGGCCCGGAGCTACCGCAAGCAGCACCCGGACCCGGCCATCCGCACCGTGCTGTTCGTCGGGCGCCTCGACGAGGAGAAGCACATCGACGACCTGCTGCGGGCCATGGCGCTGCTGCGCACCGAGGTGGCGACGCGGTTGGAGATCGTCGGCAACGGCAGCCGGCGCGACGCCTTCGAGCAGCTCGCGGTGGAACTCGGCATCGCCGACCGGGTGCACTTCCACGGGTTCCTCAGCGATGACGAGCTCCTGGACGCCTACGCCCGCGCTGACCTGTTCTGCATGCCCAGCATCGCCGAGCTGCAGAGCCTGGCCACCATGGAAGCCATGTCGGCGGGCACCCCGGTGGTGCTGGCCAACGCCATGGCCCTGCCGCACCTCGTGCGGCCGGGCGAGAACGGCTGGCTCTACCCGCCGCGGGACGTGCACGCCCTGGCCCGGGCGATCGACGACGTGATCGGCGACCGCGCGACGATCGACCGCATGGGCGCGGCCAGCGAGCGGTTCGTGTCCCGCCACGACATCGACGAAATCCTGGGCCGGTTCGAGGCGATCTACCACCACGTGACGGACCCGGAGAGCACCGTCGAGCTCGACGAGATCCGCACCGAGCTGGCGAGCTGACCCACCATGACCATCCCGGAACTCCACCCCGCGGAGCGGGTGGAGCACATCAGCGGCGCCGAGCTGCACTATTGGGTCTACCGCGAGCACCTCGCCGAGAACGGTTCCGCCGAGCCGGTGCTGCCCGCCAGCCTGGCTGCGTCGCCCGAGCCGGGCGTGGCGATCGGGCCGGTTGACGCCGCCGAGACGGTGGTGATGGTGCACGGCCTGCGCGGTACCCACCACGGCCTGGAACTCGTCGCGGCGGGCCTGCCGGACCAGCGCGTCGTGATCCCGGACCTGCCCGGGTTCGGGGATTCCGGGCCGATGACCGGGCGTCGGCACGACGTCGCCGGCTACGCGCACATCATCACCGAACTCATCGAGCGGCTCGGCGGCCGAACCCGGCCGGTCGTGCTGCTCGGGCACTCCTTCGGCTCGATCGTGGCCGCGCGCGTCGCCGCCGCCTCGCCAGAACTCGTCCGGCGCCTGGTGCTGATCAACCCGATCGCGACGCCCGCGCTGCGCGGGCCCCGCGTGGTGTTGTCCGGACTGACCTCCGCCTACTACACGCTGGGCAAGCGGTTGCCGCTCCGGGCCGGGCACTCGCTGCTGAGCAACAGGTGGGTGGTGCTCGCTGCGAGCCGGGCGATGACGCGGACGAAGGACAAGCAGCTGCGCGGGTTCATCGACGAGAACCACCTGCGGTACTTCAGCCGCTTCCACAGCCCGGCGCTGCTCAGCGAGACCTTCGAGGCTTCGGTGACGCACACCGTCGCGGACCACGTCGACGCGCTCCGGATGCCGACCCTGCTGATCGCGGGGGAGTCCGACGAGATCGCGCCCCTGGCCGGTCAGCGTGCGCTGGCGGCTCGGCTCGCCGACGCCGAACTCGTGGTGATTCCCAACGTCGGCCACCTGGTGCACTACGAGACGCCGGAGCCGGCGGCCGAAGCGATCCGACGTTTCCTCGGAGCGCCATGAACGACCTTGGGCAGCACGGGAGCGGTACCTCCGGCCTGCGTTCGGGCGAGGCCGGGGCGGCGACGATGAACGTCGTCGTCGACGCGCGCTGGACGCGAACCGATCAGCACGACGGGATCAGCCGCTTCGGCGCGAGCTTGATCGAGGCATTGCACCACCTCCATCCGGTGACGATGTTGATCCATGACGAGCGGCAGCTGCGGTTGCTGCCGTCCGGGGTTCCGCACGTGAAGGTCAACAGCCCGTTCTCGCCGCGGGAGTTGTGGCTTTCTCGCACGCTGAACCGGCTCGGTGCGGACGTCGTGTTCAGCCCGATGCAGGTGATCGGCGGGTTCCGGCGCGACTACCGGCTCGTCCTCACGCTGCACGACCTGATCTACTACCGGCATCCGCAGCCACCGGGTTTCCTGCCGTTGCCGGTGCGCGCCGCGTGGCGGCTCTACCACAAGGCCTTCTGGCCGCAGCGGGTCATGCTCAACCGGGCGGACGCGGTGGTCACGGTCAGCGAGACGACCCGCAAGCTCATGGCCGAGCACCGGCTCACCCGGCGCTCGGTGACGGTCGTCCACAATGCACCGTCTCCGCCGTCGGGAGACGGCGCCGCCACCAAGGCGGAGCCCGGCGTCGATTCCGCTGCGGATCTGGAACGGCCGGGTGGGCCGCGGGAGCTCGTGTACATGGGCTCGTTCATGCCGTACAAGAACGTGGAAACGTTGATCGCGGGCATGGCTCTCCTTCCGGAACACCGGTTGCACCTGGTCAGCCGGATCGCGCCGGCGCGCGAGGCGGAATTGCGTGCGCAGCTGCCTCCGGACGTGGATGTTGTTTTCTGGCGTGGGATCAGCGAAAGCGACTACCAGGCGTTGCTCGGCAGGGCGAGCGCGTTGGTGACCGCTTCCCGGGACGAGGGTTTCGGGCTGCCGATCATCGAGGCGATGAACGTGGGGACGCCGGTGGTCTGCAGCGATCTGGAGATCTTCCACGAGGTGACCGGGGGACACGCGAGGTTCTTCGATCCGGGGTCGTCGAAGGACTTCGCCACCGCGGTGCGTGCCGTGGAGGATCCCCGGACGCGTGTGGATCTGGTCGCCGCGGCTCGCGGTCAGGCGGCGAAGTTCACCTGGGCCAACTCCGCCGAACGACTGCTGGAGCTGATGCGGGACCTGGTCCGCTGAGTTCCTGCCGGGGAACGGAAGCGGCGTGGTCGACGCCGGGTTGCGGCGGGTCTCAGGCGTCGCCTCGGGAGGACGGCACCGGCGCGGCGCATTGGTGAATGCACGAGCCGGGATGCCGTCGACGGCGTCTGAGATTCCGCTGGCACCGCAAATCGTGTTTCGAGGCAGGTTCTAGCGGGTCAGTGCGACCAGATCTTGATTGCTCGCACGACGTATGCCGTCCGTGGATTCTGGGAACCCGTTGGATACGTGCTGAATTCCGCTTCGGTGTCGCAGTCGGGATCCTGGTAGGCCGTCACCGGGTGACCGGTGTTGTTCACGAAGGACCGCGTCTCCACGCCCTGCTGGAGCTGGACGCACTGCTCCAACGCGTGCGCCTGGAGGCCGACTTCGTGCGACTGGCCGGCGAAGTTCTCCTCCGGCCAACTGCAGAAAGATCCTGTCGGGCAAGGGGTTTCGGGTGGTGCGGCGTATGCGCCGCCCGCGCCGACCGCGATCGCGGCGAGGACGGACAGCACCGGGACGACTATTCTCCAGAGGCCGCCACGCCAGATCCGTCGCCGGGAGGACGAGAGGATCGCGATTCGGCGCGACGCGGTGGAAGAAGCGCACTCGGACATGCGAAAAATCCTTTCTTGAACGGATAATAAGTGGACGGCGGCCGAAATCGGCTCGCTGGAAACAAGATTCCCGAAGCCCGGATCGGAATGCCAGCGAATTTGCTGGATACACCCCGACCGGGTGGATTTCCGCGCCTGCGGAAAATGTCGCGGTGCCGCGGCGATCGGCCGGACGGGCTGTCGGAGCGCCCTCGACTGCGGTATACAGGCACTCGGTTACCACTCGGTAGTGCGGAGGTCGGCAGTGACGTTGGATGCTGATGTCGTCGTGGTGGGCGCCGGCCTGGCTGGCCTGGTCGCCGCCGCCGAGCTGGCCGACGCCGGCCGCCGGGTGGTGCTGGTGGACCAGGAGCCCGAGGCCTCCCTGGGCGGCCAGGCGCACTGGTCGTTCGGCGGCCTCTTCCTGGTGGACTCCCCGGAACAGCGCCGGTTGGGCGTCCGCGACTCCCGCGAGCTGGCCCTCCAGGACTGGCTCGGCTCCGCCGGATTCGACCGGCCCGAGGACCACTGGCCGCGGCAGTGGGCGGAGGCCTACGTGGACTTCGCCGCCGGGGAGAAGCGCGGCTGGCTGGCCGCGCAGGGCGTGCGGTTCTTCCCGCTGGTGCAGTGGGCCGAGCGCGGCGGCTACCTGGCGACCGGCCACGGCAACTCCGTGCCGCGGTTCCACGTCACCTGGGGCACCGGCCCCGGATTGCTCGCGCCGTTCATCCGCCGCCTGCGGGAGGCCGCCGAACGAGGCCTGGTGTCGTTCCGGTTCCGGCACCGCGTCAGCGAGCTGATCACCAGCGGCGGAGCGGTGACCGGCGTGCGCGGCGAAGTGCTCGCGCCGAGCACGGCGGAGCGCGGGCAGCCGAGTTCTCGCGACGTGGCAGGCGATTTCGAGCTGCACGCGCAGGCCGTGGTCGTCGCATCCGGTGGCATCGGCGGGAATCTGGACCTGGTGCGCCGGAACTGGCCCAAGCGCTACGGCCGGCCGCCGGAGGAGATGATCGCCGGGGTGCCCGACCACGTGGACGGGCGGATGCTCGAAGTGGTGTCCCGAAGCGGCGGGCGCATCATCAACCCGGACCGGATGTGGCACTACACCGAAGGAATCCGCAACTACGCGCCGATCTGGAGCAAGCACGGCATCCGGATCCTGCCCGGCCCGTCGTCGCTGTGGCTGGACGCGCAGGGCCGCCGGCTGCCCGCGCCGCTGTTCCCGGGCTTCGACACCCTCGGCACGATGGAGCACATCGTGCGGACCGGGCACGACTACACCTGGTTCGTGCTCAACCGGCGCATCATCAGCCGCGAGTTCGCGCTGTCGGGCTCCGAGCAGAACCCGGACCTGACCGAGCGCAGCATCCGCAAGCTGCTGCAGCGCGGCGGCGGTGGCACACCGGGTCCGGTCGCCGAGTTCGTCCGCCGCGGCCCCGACTTCGTCGTCCGGCGCACCGTGCCGGAGCTGGCGCGCGGGATGAACGACCTGGCCGGCGAGCAGTTGATCGACGCCGCTGCCCTGGAACGCGAGATCGTCGCCCGCGACCGCCAGGTCGAGTCGGGGCTGGGCAAGGACGAGCAGGTCATCGCCATCCGCGCGGCCCGCCGCTACGTGGTCGACCGGATGATCCGGGTCGCCGAGCCGCACCGGCTGCTGGACCCGGCCGCCGGGCCGCTGATCGCGGTGCGGCTGTCCATCCTGACCCGCAAGACGCTGGGCGGGCTGGAGACCGACCTGTCCGGCCGGGTCCTGCAGGAATCGGGCGAGCCGCTGCCCGGGCTCTACGCGGCCGGGGAGGTCGCGGGATTCGGCGGCGGCGGCGTGCACGGGTACCGGGCGCTGGAAGGCACCTTCCTCGGCGGCTGCCTGTTCTCCGGCCGTCAGGCCGGGCGAGCGGCCGCCGCTGCCGTCGGATAGCCCTGCTGACCTGCGGAATCCGGCTGGCTCGCGGACAATCGGATCATGCGAGATCCGGCCGAGTCGGGCCCGTGGGTGTTGCGGATCGGGCGCGAGGAACTGCTGATCCGGCGGCGGTACGAGGTCATCAGCATCGTCAACGACTTCCTGATCGCGGTCTGGTTCATCGTCGGCAGCCTGCTGTTCTTCCACGAGTCCACGGCGACGGCGGGCACCTGGCTGTTTCTGCTGGGCAGCTGCGAGCTCGCGGTCCGGCCGGTGATCAGGCTCGCCCGGCACGTGCGCCTGCGGCGATTGCAGCCGGCCGGGCTGCGTGGATCGGACCAGGATTTCTGATCCGCCGATTCCCGGCGGCCGAATGCGGCTCGATCACAGGAAGCAGCCGCTGACGAATCCGCTGACGCGGGTGCGGCGATTCGTGACGTCGAACCATTCCGAATTCGTCGATCCGTCCGGGCAGCGGACGGATTCCCCGCCGGCCGCCTGGCGAATGTTGACGTTGTCGCCGGGATTTCCCACGCCGCGCGCGGCGGCCCCGGTATTGGGCGCCGAGCGGATCAGCACCCCGGGCTCGCGGAAGTCGCCCGCCCGGCCGTGTGAGGCCTTGTCGGCCAGTTCGACCAGGCTGTTCTTGATTTCGGCCGCGATGGTGATGACCTGGGTGCCGAGCCCGGACATGGGCAGGACGGCGGCGGTGACCGCAGCGAGCAGTGCATTGCGAACCGTTCGCATGGAATACCCCCCGATTCGCCCGCCGGGTCGCTTCCCATTGCCCCCTGATATTGCCGAAGCGTCCCTTTGGCGAGCAGCTCCATTTTATGGAGAATTGCGGCCGACCGGCAGTATCCGATTGGGTAGAGCGCAATTGAGCGCGGCGACCGGACGGCCGGTGACCCATGGCGATCGGGGCGCGCGGAGAAGCCCACCTGTGGGTTAGCGGCGGCGGGCCACCGCTGCGGTGCGTGCAGACGAAGACGGCCCCGGAACACGGGGTTCCGGGGCCGCTCTCGGGCGTTCCAACGCTTGGCTGCGAAGCGCCGGGCTGCTTCGAACCACGGCCCGCTACGCGCATCGCCACGCAGGATGAGACTGGAAATCCAGGTGCTCAGCCGGCGCGGGAGCCGATGCCGGTCAGGGAGCGGACCTCCATCTCCGCCTGGCGGTCCTCGTCGACCGCATCCTTGCCGATGAAGGTCCCGATGATGCCGCAGATGAACGAGACCGGGATGGACACGATGCCCGGGTTCTTCAGCGGGAAGAAGGCGAAGTCCAGGCTCGGGATGATCGAGTCCGGCGAGCCGGACATCACCGGCGAGAAGATCACCAGCAGCAGGCAGGAGCCGAGCCCGCTGTAGATGCCCCACAGCGTGCCGGTGGTGTTGAACCGCTTCCAGAACAGCGAGTACAGCAGCGTGGACAGGTTCGCCGAGGCGGCGAACGCGAACGCCAGGCCGACCAGGAACGCGATGTTCTGCCCGATCACGAGGATGCCGCCGAGGATCGAGGCCACGCCGATCACCAGCGCGGTCAACCGGGCGACCCGCACCACGGAGTCCGAGTCGATGTCGCCGCGGCGGATCACGTTGGCGTAGATGTCGTGCGCGAACGACGCCGATGCGGTCAGCGTCAACCCCGCCACCACCGCCAGGATCGTGGCGAAGGCGACCGCGGCGATGATGCCCAGCAGCACCGTGCCGCCGATCCGGTAGGCGAGCAGGGGGGCCGCGGAGTTCTCCGCGCCTGGCGCGTCGAGGATCGCGTCGGTGCCCACCAGCGCGGCCGCGCCGTAGCCGATGACCAGGGTGCAGATGTAGAACGTCGCCACCACCCAGGTCGCCCAGACCACCGAGCGGCGGGCCTCGCGGGCGTTGGGCACGGTGTAGAACCGCATCAGCACGTGCGGGAGGCCGCCGATGCCGAGCACCAGGGCCATCGACAGCGACACGAAGTCCAGCTTGGTCAGTTCGGACTTCCCGTACTGGACGCCCGGGGCGTAGATGTCGCGGCCGTGCGGGTTGTTCTCGGCGGCGTGCTGCAGCAGGTTCGTGAAGCTGTAGCCGAACTTGCCGAGCAGGAAGATCGTGATCATCGCTACCGACAGCAGCAGCATGGCGGCCTTGATGATCTGCACCCAGGTGGTGCCTTTCATGCCGCCCACCAGCACGTAGATCATCATGATCGCGCCGACCGCGGCGATCACCAGGGCCTGGCCGAACTTGCCGTGCACGTTGAGCAGCAGGGCGACCAGACCGCCCGCGCCGGCGATCTGGGCGATCATGTAGATGATCGTGATGGCCAGCGTCGAGGAGGCCGCCGCGGCCCGCACCGGGCGCTGGCGCATCCGGAAGCTGAGCACGTCGCCCATGGTGAAGCGGCCGGTGTTGCGGGTGCGCTCGGCGAGCAGCAGCAGGTTGATCAGCCAGGCGACCAGGAAGCCGATGGAGTACAGGAAGCCGTCGTAGCCGTAGACGGCGATCGCCCCGGCGATGCCCAGGAACGACGCGGCGGACAGGTAGTCGCCGGAGAGCGCGATGCCGTTCTGCACACCGCTGAACGAGCTGCCCGCGACGAAGTAGTCGCTGGAGGTGCCCCGGTTGCTCACCCGGTACACGATGAACAGCGTGATTAGCACGAACGCCGCGAAGACGCTGGTGTTGATGATCGCGTTGTCGGCCGGGATCAGCTGCGGCTCATTCACTGGTCGAACTCTCCCGCGTCCTGTCGGATCCGGTCGACCTCGGGGTCGATGCGGCGGCGGGCGAACCGGACGTAGAGCGCGGTCAGGCCCAGGGTGGTGACGAACTGGCCGACGCCCATGACCAGGCCGACGTTGATCTCGCCGATCAGCGGCCGGGCCATGAATTCCCGGGCGTAGGCGGCGATCGCCACGTACCCCATGTACCAGATCAGGAAAAACGCCGTCGCCGGGAAAACGAACCATTTCAGTCGGCGGCGCAGGTCGCGGAATTCCGGGCCCTGCTGGATAGCGACGAAATCGGGACGTTCGTTAGTCGCGCGAACGGAGCTCTTGTCGATTCCACCGAAGGCTACCCGCGGATTTCCGGGCTGGTCGCGGGGACCGCCGCGCAGCGCGGATTGCGTTGCGTTGCTCATGCATCCTTCCTGGAACTTCGCGTTGGCCGCTGGGCTCTGGGCCTGGCGGTGGCGGGGAATTCTAACCATGTGTCGCGCGGGATCGACAGTGTGGTGATCACCACTCGGTTTCGGCCGTGGCGGAGCGGCTCGCGGGCCTCGGCGGGACGGCCGTCGACGCTTGGTTACTGCCCGGTATTGCCAGGTCAGAGGTCTGGCTTCGCCGGTGCTGATCTTGTTGACCAGGTCTTTTGCGCGTCTCGCGACCAAAGTGGAATATCCCGCTCTAGGCTGAACGAGTGAAAAAGCAGTCGGGTCTGGAGTCGGGTTCGAACACTCGGTGTGACAGCGCCTGTTTGTCGTAGTGGAATGGGAAAAAGCCCCCGGTGCTATCTCGGGTTCTGGGCCTTATAGTGCTTGGGCACTGAAGGACAGTCGCGCGATCCGAAAGGTCACGGTTCGGTACCAGTGTTCGAAATGCGCCAACCGGGGACGCTCGTGGTTACTCTGAGTGAATCTGATCCCGCATTGGTACGGTGCCGTGCCGTAAGCCGTTTCCGGTCGCCGGGTGGTGCTCGACCGCGGCTGGATTTCACCCCCGACAGCCCAGACGACGATTGCGGGACCGCACGCATGCGCCGTTCTCCAACGCATTGTTCGCCCGAGAGGGTCCAGACCTTGGTTGACCAGCACGAGGACCCGAGCTCGCAGCCTGGAGGGTGCTCGTGACCGCGGGTGGATTCGGGCGCGCCCGCGACACCATGACGCAGTGGCGCAACTGGTCGCTGCCGACCAAGCTGGCCGCGGTCGTGCTGGTGCCGGTCATCTTCGCGATCACGCTCGGTATCGGGCAGATCCGGTGGCAGGTCGATCGCGCCGCCGAGTACGGCCGCGTCGCGGACGTGCTGGACGCCGTCGACCGGGTCGAGCCGCTGCTCGTCGGCGTCCAGCACGAGCGCGCCCGCTCCGTCGAGTTCCTGGTCGGCGACGGCGACCTCGGCGCGGCCGAGGAACCGGCCGGCGCGGTGGACCGCGCGGGCGCTGACCTCGGGCAGATCCTCGCCTCGCCCGACGTCGACACCGGCGTCGTCGCCGACCGCTACGGCGAACTCCGGCCCCTGCTGGACGGGCTCGGGCAGCTCCGCCAGCAGATCCGCGAGCACCGGATCAGCCCGGCCCGGGCGATCGGCGAGTACACCCGCGTGATCAACTCGGTGCTGGCCCTGGACCGCGCGCTGAGCAGCAGCGTCGCCGACCGGAGCCTGTCCAGCACGGCGACCGCGCTGCAGGACATGCTGGGCCTGACCGAGGAAGTGCGGCTGCAGCAGGCCTGGGTGCTGACCGGGCTGACCGAGGCCGACATCGACTCGGTCGCGCTGGAGAACCTGAGCGGTTCACGGGCCCGCCTGCTCAGCAAGATCGGCGATGCTCGTTCCACCGTCGCCGCTTACTGGCAGCAGCGGCTGGACCAGACGCTCGCCGCCCCAGCGATCCTGGACCGCAACCGGATGCTCGACGCGATCGTGCGCGAGAGCACCGACAACATCTTCTCCGGCGAGTTCTCGGTGCAACGCGAGGACTGGAACGCCGCCACCGAAGCCTCGGTCACGTTGATCGACCAGGGTCACGACGACCTCGCGGCCGACGTGCGCGCCACCGCTTCGCGGCTGGAGGACGAGGCCAGCAACGCCGCCGGCTGGGATTCGGTGCTGCTGCTGTCCGCGCTGATCGCCGCCGCCGCGGTCATCATCGTGATCGCCCGGCAGCTGCTCGGCTCGCTGCGCGACCTGCGCAGCAGCGCGCTGGACGCCGCGGAGTACGAGCTGCCGGCGGCAGTGGCCAGCATCCGGCAGGGCCGGACCGCCGACGCCGTCGTCGAACCGTTCCCGGTGGACACCACCGACGAGGTCGGGCAGCTGGCCCGCGCCTTCGACGAGGTGAACCAGCAGGCGCTGCGGCTCGCGGTGGAGCAGGCCGACCTGCGCCGCGGCTACGGCGAGGTGTTCGTCAGCATCTCCCGGCGCAGCCAGAGCCTGCTGGAACGGCAGCTGCGGCTGTTCGAGCAGCTGGAGCAGGACGAGGAAGACCCGGACCAGCTCGCGCGGTTGTTCCAGCTGGACCACCTGGCCACCCGGATGCGGCGCAACAACGAGAACCTGATGGTCCTCTCGGGCAGTGACCTGGCGCGCCGCTTCACCCAGCCCACCGACCTGGCGGACGTGCTGCGCGCCGCGGTGTCCGAGATCGAGCAGTATCCGCGTGTCGTGGTGCAGCCGCCGCCGGCGGTCAAGCTGCGTGGCCACACCGCCAGCGACCTGGTGCGACTGGTCGCCGAGCTGCTGGACAACGCGGCGAACTTCTCCGCGCCGGACACGAGCGTCACGGTGTCCAGCTACCAGGCCGGCGACGGCACGGTGGTGCTCGACGTGCTGGACCAGGGCATCGGCATGGGGCACGACGAACTCGTCCGGGCCAACGATCGGCTGGCCCAGGTGGACGAGGACGACCTCGCCACCTCCCGGCGAATGGGGCTGTTCGTCGCCGGGCGGCTGGCGGTTCGCCACGGCGTCGGCGTCGAGCTGCACGGCGGACCCGACGTCGAGGGCGTTCGGGCGACCGTGATGATCCCGGCCGAGCACGTCGTCTCGGTCGAGTCCGGGCCCGCCCTGCAGCCCACGGCGACGCCGCCGGGCCAGCGCAACGGGCACGCGCACACCGACCTGCCGACCTCCGGGGTGCTGCCGCGCCGCGGCGCGCAGCCCGAGGCGGCGCAGGACAGTTCGCCGTGGCAGGAACCGGCTTCGGCGAGCCTCTTCGAACCCGGCCCCACGCGGGAGGATTCGCCGACGGAGCACCTGTTCGACGCGCCGCTCGACATCCCGCAGCAGCCGCGCGCGGTGTCCGCGGAGCTGGGCGTCGACTGGCCGGAGGCCGAGCCGCCCGCGGAGCGGCCCGCGGCCGAGTCGCCGCTGTTCACCGAGGTCTCCACCCAGTGGTTCCAGCCGGCCAGCGAGAACCCGTACGCGAAGGAGCGCGGCGACTCCGATGAGGTCGGCTGGCCCGACGCGGAGGGCGAACCGGCGGGCTTCCCGTCGAGCTCGGACTTCCTGCCGGGCGACCGGCAGGCGGAGGAGCCGTCGCTCACCTCGTCCGGGCTGCCGCGCCGCGTGCCTCGCGGGCAGCAGCCGGCGGAACCGCAGGCCGACAAGCCCGCCCGCAGCGCGGAGGACATCAGCCGGCGGCTCGCTCAAAACGGCGTCCAGTTTGGACACCCGGTCGACGTGCCCGCGGAAACGCCCGCGGAGACCTCCGGGGCGGGTTCCTGGTTGTCGGAATCCGCCGGGCAGGATTCGTGGGCGGAGCCGGCTGGATCGGACGGCCCGGCGACCGAGTCGCCGTGGATCCCGGACACCTCCGGGGCGGACGCCTGGAACTTCGCCGCCGACAAGGCGCGCGAGGCGGCGGAGGCCGCGGCGAACCCGCAGCCGGCGTCGTTCACCCAGGCAGGCCTGCCGCGCCGGACCCCGAAGGCGCACCTGGTGCCGGGTAGCGTGACGAACTCCGAGCCCCAGGCGGAGGCCACGAATTTCCAGCGGGACGCGGATCAACTCCGCGGTCGGCTGGCCGACTTCCAGAGCGGTATCAGTCGTGGTCGGCATCGAGCAACCGATGAGGGCTGACATGGATTCCGCAGCGCGAAGGCGTGATCACCGCGGCGACGAACAGGAGGTTGCATGACTGCTCAGGAGATGATTTCCCGCAGGTTCGGCTGGCTGATCACTGACTTCACCGAGCGCGTGGCCGGTGTGGCGCACGCGATCGTGGTGTCCGCCGACGGCCTGGTGCTCACCGCCTCGGCGGCGTTGCCCAGGGACCGGGCCGATCAGCTGGCCGCGGTCGCCTCGGGGCTGCTGAGCCTAACCCAGGGCTCGGCGAAGTGCTTCGAGGCCGGACGAGTCGTTCAGACCATTGTCGAGATGCAGCGCGGAACGTTGCTGCAGATGGGCATCAGCGACGGCTCCTGCCTGACCGTGCTCGCCGCCCCGCAATGCGACATGGGACTGGTCGCCTACGAGATGACCATGCTCGTGGAGCGCGTCGGCCAGATGCTCACGCCGGAAATCCGGTCGCAGCTGCAGGGAGCGCCGAACGCGTTCACCGGCCAACTGGTGTGAGGATGCGATGAGTCGACGCTCGGAATACCCACGGCAGGGCCGAAGACGGGACAACTCGGGAGACGACAGCTTCGCCAACGTCGTCAACGGGTTCACCTTCGGTAGCGGGCGCAAGAAACGCAAGCGGGACGAGCCGCAGGAGCAGTACGCCGAGCATTACGACGACCGGTACGACGGCCAGTACGACGACTACGGCGATTACGACGACAGGCAGGAGCCGTACCCGGACGACCTCGTCGAGCCGGAGGCGCCGGCCGCGTCCAGCATCCGGTCCTACACCTGGACCGGCGGGCGCACCAGGTCGAACCACCAGCTGGAGCTGGAAACCCTGGTCTCCACCGGGGAGATGTACCAGGCGGGCGCGGCGGTTCGGCTGGAGCACCAGTCGATCGTCGAGCTGTGCCAACACCCCAGGTCGGTGGCGGAAGTGGGGGCGCTGTTGTCCGTGCCGATCGGGGTCGCTCGCGTGCTGCTGGCCGATATGGCCGAACTGGGGTTGATCACCGTCCACCAGACGGTGAGCGAAAGCGGTAGCGCACCACACATGGTGTTGATGGAAAGGGTTTTGAGTGGACTCCGTCGGCTATAGCGCGCCCCAGCTCGGCTCCGCGCCGCCGCAGGCCGTCAACCGGGGCGGCACCACGTCGACCTCGGCGAAGATCGTGGTCGCAGGTGGTTTCGGGGTCGGCAAGACGACCTTCGTCGGGTCGGTGTCGGAGATCGTTCCGTTGACAACCGAGGCGGTGATGACGGAGGCGAGCCGGGGAGTCGACGACCTCGGCGCGACGCCGAACAAGACCACCACCACGGTCGCGATGGACTTCGGCCGGATCTCGCTGGCCTCCGACCTGATCCTGTACCTGTTCGGCACGCCCGGTCAGCAGCGGTTCTGGTTCATGTGGGACGACCTGGTCCGCGGCGCGATCGGCGCGGTCGTGCTGGTGGACACCCGCCGGCTGGCCGACTCGTTCTCCGCGATCGACTTCTTCGAGGACCGCGGGCTGCCCTACCTGGTCGGCGTGAACCTCTTCGACGGCCAGATGCTGCACTCGATCGAACAGGTCCGCGAGGCCATGGCGATCGGCCCGAACGTGCCGATCGGGCCGTGCGACGCCCGGGACCGGGAGTCGACCAAGCGGACCCTGATCGCACTGGTCGAGCACGCGATGCGGCACTGGACGACCAAGCATCCCGGCTGATCGGGGCGGGTTCCGATACGAGGTCGTGAGTGTTTTGGGCCGCTATGACGGTCCAAAACACTCACGATTCTTCTTTCACGCCTTGCGGCCGACACCGCCGAGGAGGTTGTACTCGGCGTCGGACGGTTCGGTGAGGCGCGGGCCGTCGGGCCACCAGTCGAAGAGTTGCGTCAGGCCCGGCTCGACCATTTCGAGCCCGCAGAACAGATCCTGGATCTCTTCCCGCTTGCGGTAGTAGCAGCTGCCCATCATCGAGTTGAACCGCAACTGGGACTCGGTCGCGAGTTTTGCCCGCGAGCTGCCGTCGGACGGGTTGTGCAGGTGCGAGATCGCGAGGTACGAGCCGGGCGCCAGCGCGTCGACGTAGGCCGACATGATGCCCAGCGGATCCTCGTCGTTGGTGACGTGGTGCAGGGTGTTGCACTGGATCAACGCCACCGGGCGGCTCAGGTCCAGGTACTTGGTCACCACCGGGTTCGACAGGATCTCCGCGGGATTGCGCAGGTCGCCCATTGCGAAGTGGGTGTAGTCGTTCTCCTCCAGCAGCGCGCGGCCGTGCGCTGCGACCGACGGGTCGTTGTCGATGTAGACCACCCGGGCCTCGGCGTTGAGCCGCTGCGCCGCCTGGTGGGTGTTCTCCGCGGTGGGCAGCCCGGAACCGAGGTCGAGGAACTGGTCGATGCCGGCCTGGCCGGACAGGAACCGGACCACGCGGATCAGCCACGCCCGGCACTGCCTGCCGACCTGCACCGCCTCCGGGGCGATCTTCAGGATCTGCTGCAGGACCTGGCGGTCCACCTCGAAATTGTCCTTGCCGCCGACGAAGGCGTCGTAGACCCGCGCGATGCTGGGCTTGGTGGTGTCGATCTGCGGCCTGTCAGCACTTGCCATGGGGAGGATCCGCTCGGTCCGGGGTCGAAACGATCAGGAGCAGGGTATTCCGACCAGGTGCGATGGGTAAACACCTATCACTCAACGGCGCCAGTGATCTGCACGTCGTGGGCGGCGGCATCCGGCTCGGCGAACCGCAGCAGCCGGTGGCCTTCCTCCGCTATGGCGTCGGCGTCTTTTTCGGACAACTTCCGGTACGGCTCGACCAGTAGCGTCGCGGAGTTCTTCTGCCGGTCGAGCCGCCAGGTGCCGTGCAGGAACCCGTCGACCAGGATCGTGCCTGGCAGCACGGCGTTCTTGACGCTGAACAGGCGCTTGCGGTCTTCTTCCCGCATGACCCGGCTGCGGTCCTTGTGCGAGAGCAGCAGGTTGTCGAACGGCGGCAGGAAGCGCGGCGGGCTGGGCACGTCTGGATCCGGCCGAGGCGCGTCGGGGAGGTCGAGCAGCTCGCGCCCGTTCTCGTCGCGGAAGCTGCGCAGGTCCAGCCTCGACGCGATCGCCTTCAAGCCCGTGAGGCCGCACCAGGCCTGCATGTCCGCGACCGTGGCCGGGCCGAACGCCGCGAGGTAGCGGCGGAGGACGTCCTCCAGCGCGGGTTCGGTGGCCAGCGGTTGCCCGAGCCAGGTTTCGGCCGTCGCATAGGTCGGCTGGCCGCTGCGGCCCCAGACCGCGCGCGGCGGGATCTGCACCAGCGGCAGCAGGACGCGGATCGCGAACGCCAGCGACGCCGGCTTCCGGTCCGGCCACTTCTCGGCGAGCAGCGGGCCGAGCTGGGCGGCCGTTCGGGGCTGCTCGTCGAGCAGTTCCCGGGCGACGGCTGCGAGCTTGGCGTGGTCCAGGCCCGCGATCTCGGCCCGGTGCTGGTTGTTCGTGCGCAGGGCGCGATCCATGATCGGCTGCACCAGCGGGCGCAGCAGCAGGCAGTCGGCGGCGGAGACCAGGTGAACGGTGCCGCGCATCAGCACGATGCGGACCACGCTGCGATCGAGCAGCCGCTGTGCCAGGTCGTCGGGCCGGAACTCCGCGAGGCGGGTCCACAGGCCGAAGTACGGAGGGAACGGTGCCTGCGCCTGCATCCCGACGAGGTGGTCGATCACCTCCACCGCGGACCGCTCGGAACGGCGCAGCAGCAGTTGCCGCTCCAAGGTCGCGCGGTTCAGCTCGCGCAGGCTGAGCACTGTCATCGATTTCCTTTCGCCGGACGGACCTTATGTCGTCGGGCCGACAGGGTTCGGTGCGAACGGATCGTTCGCCTCGATAGGCGTGGCGAACCGAGCCGAGGGGCCGGTGGCAGACTTGCGGCGATGAGCGGAGCGGTATTGGTCCTCGGGGGCCGCAGCGAAATCGGTGTGGCGGTGGCGGAGCGCCTCGTCAAGCGCGGGCACGGCACCGTGGTGCTGGCGGCGCGGCGGTCGGCGGACCTGGACGTCGAGGAGGCCGCGCTCCGCGAGGCCGGGGCCGCCGACGTGGCGAGGGTGGAGTTCGACGCTTCGGACGTCGACAGCCACGCGGAGCTGCTCCGCGGCATCGTCGACCGGCACGGCCCGATCGACGTCGCGGTGACCGCCTTCGGCCTGCTCGGCGACCAGGAGCGGGCCGAGCGGGACGCGGCGCACGCGATCGACATCGTGCACGTCGACTACGTCGCGCACATCAGCGTGCTGACGCAGCTGGCGAATCTGCTTCGCGAGCAGGGCAGTGGCGAGATCGTCGTGTTCTCGTCGGTCGCGGGCGTGCGGGTGCGGCGGGCGAACTACGTCTACGGGTCGGCGAAGGCCGGGCTCGACGGCTTCGCCAACGGCCTTTCCGACGCGCTGGTCGGCAGCGGCGTGCGGTTGCTGATCGTGCGGCCCGGGTTCGTCATCGGCCGGATGACCCGGGGCATGAGCCCCGCGCCGTGGTCCAGCACGCCCGACCAGGTCGCGGATGCGACGGTCAACGCCCTGCGGCGGGGGCGGCGCGTGGTGTGGGTGCCGCCGATCCTGCGCTGGGTGTTCGCGGCGATGCGCTTGGTCCCGCAGGCGATCTGGCGCCGCATGCCCCGCTGAGCCTGGCGATCTTCCGGTCGGTGCGCGGTGTCGGTGCCGTTTCCGCAGGTCACGGGCCGTGAGTGTTTTTTGCTGCTATAGCGGCACAAAGTACACACGGGCCCTGACCTGCAGAGATGTACCCATTCACAGCAGACCCTGCGTTGTTGCGTCGATCGCGAGGAGATCGCGCAGGGCTTTGGTGCCCGGCTGGGTCAGGCGGACCGCTCGGCCGGTGCCGATCCGCTTGATCCAGCCGTTGTCGAAGAAGCTGCGCAGCAGGTGGGCCCCGGCGGAGCCGGCCAGGTGGGAGCGCCGTTCGGTCCAGTCCAGGCAGGCTCGGGCCAGCGGGCGCCGGGTGCCGCTGAGGTCTGCGGCGGCGATGCCGAGGGTGCCGGTGAGCCAGTCCACGCCCGCCTCGGTCATCGCGAATCCGCCGGTCTGGTCGAGCAGGCCCGCGGCGGTCATGCCGTCGGCGATCGCGACGCCGAGCCGGCCGGCGAGGTGGTCGTAGCAGGTGCGGCCCCGGGCCAGGGCGGCCGAGGCGCCGACCGCGCGCAGGCCGCGCGGCTGCTCCCGGCTCGGCCCCAGGTGGCCGATGAACGCCTCCAGCAGATCCGCCGCCTGCGAGTTCGCAAGCTGGACGTACCGGTGCCGCCCCTGGCGGCGCTCGACCAGCAGCCCGCCAGCGACCAGCCGGTTCAGGTGCTCGCTGGCCGTCGAGGCGGCGACCCCGGCGTGCGCCGCGAGCTCAGCCGCCGTCCAGGCCCGGCCGTCGAGCATCGCCAGGCAGAACGCGGCACGGGTCGTGTCGGCGAGCAGCCCGGCCAGTCCGGCGACATCACGTGCCATCGTCATGCCGGTCATTCTGCAACGGCGACGGTTCGGCGAGCACCGAACCGTCTCGGCCCTATGGTGCGGGCATGTTCCGAGAATTCCACGCGCTGCACCACGCCGACGCGCCGCTGCTGCTGCCGAACGCCTGGGACTTCGCCTCCGCTGCGGCGCTGGTCGAGGCCGGTTTCGAGGCGATCGGCACGACGAGCCTCGGCGTTGCGGCGGCCCACGGCCTGCCGGATGGCGCGGGTCGCACGCGCACGCAGACGATCGAACTCGCCCGTCGCCTGGCGGACCTGCCGCGGCCGGTCACCATCGACATCGAATCGGGCTTCGGCGGTGGCCCCGGAGAGGTCGCGGAGCTGGCCGCGGAACTGGCGGGGGCGGGCGTCGCCGGGATCAACCTCGAAGACGAGCTCGGCGATCCCGCGCGCTATCAAGAGCTGATCGGCGCGGTGAAGGAGCGGGTACCGGGACTCTTCCTCAACGCCCGCACCGACACCTACTGGCTGGGCGACGAACCGTCGCTCGCCGACACGATCGACCGCGCGAAGCGCTATGCCGCTGCCGGTGCGGACGGCGTCTTCGTGCCTGGCATGGCCGCAGACGACGACATCCGCGCGCTGCGGGGCGCGATCGACGTGCCGATCAACATCCTTTTCCAGCCAGGACAACGCATCGAGCACCTGGCGGAGCTCGGCGTCCAGCGCATCAGCATGGGCTCGCTGCTGTACCGCGCAGCGCTGCACGCAGCCGTAACCACGGCGCGCAGCGTCCGTGACGGTGCTGCCGTGGCGACCGGCATCCCCGGTTATTCGGTTGTGCAGGACTACGCCATCGGTGGCCGTCGGCGGGGTTCCGGCGGCTTCCAGTGACCTCCGTCCGGGCCGGTCCAGCGCTCGACCCCGGCGCCGAGGTAGTTGCGGAACCAGCTCGCGGCGAGCTCCGCGACCTGGTCCAGCGCGCCGGGTTCTTCGAAGAGGTGGCCGGCGTGCGGCACGATCTCGATCTTGATGTCCGTCAGCGGCAGCGACGTGAGCAGCTCGGCCGCCTGCCGGTTCAGGTTGAGCACCTCGCGGTCGTCGCCGCCGACGATCAGCAGCGTCGGCGCCTGCACCGATGCCAGCCCCTCGCCGCCGAGGTCCGGGCGGCCGCCGCGCGACACCACGGCGGCGATGCGGTCCGGACGCCGGGCGGCGGCCTTCAGCGCGGCGGCCGCGCCGGTACTGGCGCCGAACAACCCGATCGGCATGCGTCTGGTGGCCGACCACTCGTCGAGCTGGTCGATCGCGGGCACCAGCCGTTCGGCGAGCAACTCGATGTCGAAGCGCAGTTCGTGGGTCCGCTGGTCGAACTTCGCCTCCTCCGGGGTGAGCAGGTCCAGCAGCAGGGTGCCGAATCCGGAGTACTGCAACGACTCCGCGACCGCGCGGTTGCGGGGGCTGTGCCGGGAGCTCCCGGAACCGTGCGCGAACAGAACCACCGCCCGAGCAGGCGGTGGCACGACGAGATCCCCTTCGAGGTCGCCCTTGGGGGTCTTGACGATCACCGGCTCGGTTGCGACTTGAACCATGTGAGCCTCCTCCAGTTCCGCAAGCTCCGACTACCCCGAGTCGCGGGCCCCGACACGCGCGCGCAGCTGATCGACCGGCTCGGGCGCTGCCCACCGGCTGGTGCCGCGTGACGTCCGTGAGTGTTTTGGGGCGCTATGGCACCCCAAAACACTCACGGGACCCACACGAGGCGGCACGAGGCCCATCCCATGTAGTCGTGGGACTGGGTCCGTCCGCCTCATGCCGGAGATCTACTAGCTCTCGGCGAGCGTGACCGCGCGGCAGGCCAGGTGCAGGGCCAGGCGTTCGTCGCGGTGGCTCAGGTCGACCGCGAGGAGGCGTTCGACGCGTTCGATGCGGGCCGCGACCGTGTTGCGGTGCACGCCGAGCACCGCCGCCGTCTCCGCTATCGACGACTCCGCGTCCAGGTAGGTCGCGAGGGTCCGGATCAGGTCGCCGGGCTGGCCGCGCAGCGGCGCGATGAGCGCGCGGGCCGCCGGCTCGAAGGTGTCCGTGCGGGTCCACTCCAGCAGCAGCTGGGCCATGCCGAGCTGGTCGACGTGCAGGAACCGGCCCGACTCGGGGCGGGTCTTGGCCATCCGCGCGGCGTCGGTGGCCTCGGCGATCGTCGTCGCCAGCCCGTCGGCCTGCGGGTGCGGGCGGCCGACTCCCATGTGCGCGTCCAGGGTGCGCTGCAGCTCGTGGGTGGCGGCGCGCAGTTGCGCGGCCAGCGCCCGCACCCGGTCGGCCGTCGGCTCCTGGTCGAAGGTGACCCAGCCGGTCCAGCCGTCGCCGTGCTCGACCACCACCGCGTCGACGCCTTCGGCGTGCAGCACCCGCTCGACTTCCCGGCCGCGCGCAACGGCGTCCACTGTGGACTGGGTGCCGATCCGGATGCCGACGTGCCAGCCGCCGAGCCCCCAGCCCGCGTCCGCCGCGCGACGGCGCAGGTCGGCGGTCGGCTCGTCGTCCAGACGCAGCAGGTCGCTCAGCAGCGCGGCCCGGGACCGGGCGTCGCGTTCGAGTTCGAGCCGGTTGGCGAGCAGCCAGCGCTGCACCGCCGCGGCGGCGACCGACAGCGCCGGCGGCACGATGTCGGCGCGTGCCGCATTGGCGTAGGGCAGCTCGGCGGCCAGCCAGAGCGTCGGCCGAGCCGTGTCCGGGAGCAGCACTGGGTGTGCGAGAAGCACGTCGTCGTCGAGCGGGACGCGCTGCGGAACCGGCTCGTGCACACGGACTTCGGTGGCGTGGGGAAGTTTTCCGGCGAGCAGCGCGCCGCTGTCGTCGAGCAACGCGACCGGTGCGTCCAGCAGCCCGTTCAAGGTCGCGACGATCTCTTCCGGCGGGCGGATGCGCGAGCCGAGCGCCTCGTGAGTCGCCAGCACCAGGTCCGCGCGGTCGAGCGCCGGAGCGGCCAGCAGGAGCCGGGCCGAGATCAGCAGGTCGAGCGGCGACGCGGTCGCGGCCAACAGCGGGATGCCGAGCCGTTCACCGAGCAACCGGGTGGTTTCCAGCAGCTCGCCGGCAGGCAGCAGCACGCCCGCGCCGCCGCCGTCGGCGACCCGGCGGAGCAGCGCATCGATGCGCCAGTCGGTGGCCGGTATCGGCTGCACCAGCACCACGAGCTCGCCGGGCTCGACGGGACGATCGGGTGCCATCGGCCGGGCCAGCCGCACGACGCGCTCGACGTCGCCCGCCAGCACCCGCACCGACTCGCGCCATTCCGGCAGCGCGAGCAGCCGGCGCACGCTGATGCTCATCGCCGCACCTCCAGCAGGATCGGGTCGCAGTCGATGCCGAAGGCGCGCGGCTCCAGCACCGGCAGGCGACGCGGATCGGTCCAGAACTCCGCGGCGGGCAGCTGCAGGACGGTGACCTCCACGCCTTGGCGGACGACATCGCAGGGGATCGGCACGCCGGTGCGGCGATCGAGCACCGCGAGAACGTCCGGTGTGGACGCCACGGGTTCGCCGTCGCGCATCGCGAACAGGTACTCGTTCTCCATCTCCAGCCGCAGCAACGACCGGCTCCGGTGATCCCGGACCGTCGCGCTGCCGCGGGCAAATCCGGTCCGGCCGTGCTCGCCGGGGCCCGGCCGCCGCGACACCTCGACCACCCGGCCCAGCCCGAGCACCCGCCCGCCGGTGGCCGCCGCGAGCGCCTCGGCGCCCGGCCGTTCGCCCACCGAAAGCGCTTGCCTGCCAAGGGAAACCGCAGAGCTCATGCTGCCTGGAATCGCGCAGGACGGCAGCTCGCGAGCGGAGATCGGGGCGATCGCGAGAACCGCCCAGCCACCGGAACCGGCGAGGAAGGCGCGCGCGGTGCGCTCCAGCTCGGCTGCGGTCGCCTCGGCGAGCACCAGCACCTGCCCGCCGGGCTCGGCCAGCACGGCGGGCGTCAGCCCCTTGCCCGCGGCGGCCACGGAGAGCTGGTTGAGCCGGGGCACGCCGCGCCCCGACAGGTCGGCGTCCACCACCGGCAGGCCCAGCCGCCCGCCCACGACCAGCGGCAGGACCCCGTTGAGCCCGCCGACCTCGATCGAGACCAACGCGTCCGCGGGCCGGCCGGTCCACCGCTCGATCGCGGCGATGGCGGCGCCGAACTCCGCCCCGCTGGGCAGCTTCTCGGCGAACACCGCGGTCGCCCCGACCACGCCGATCGGCACCACCTGCGCATCGGCGCCGAGCTCGCCGACCGGGGTGAGCGCCACCCGGTGACCGGCGGCGAGCCGGTTGCGCAGCAGCGCGGCGCCGGTGACGGTGTCGCCGCCACCGCCGGAGCCGAGCAGCGAAACGCCCCGCTCCAGCGCGGGCACGTCAGGCAGGCCGATGCGCATGACCAACAGCCTGCCCCACCAGCGAATATCCAGCGCGGACGGCCCCGCTCCGGGGTTGGGGTCGTGAGTGGCGATGGGTGTGGTGACGGCCATCGCCACTCACGAGGATCAGGGTTCGACGAGCTCCTCCACCGGGCGGAAGTCGTAGGGGAGGCCGAAGGCCGCGGGGCCGAAGACCGCCAGGGCCTCCGGGGTGCGCATCAGGTCCGGGGTGGAGATGCCGATGACCGTGACCCGCTGGCCGTAGCGCAGGGTTTCGGTGGTGATCGGCTCCGCCTGCTCGGATTCCAGCACGCACACCAGGTCCGGCACCACGCACCGCACCTCGCCGTCGACCAGCGCCACCAGGTTCTCGTTCTGGAACTCCAGCTCCAGCTTGTGCTCGCCGTCGAAGGACACCGCCGCCGCGCGACCGCGGGCGAACCCGGCCTCGGTGCGCCGCTCCACGTCCGAGACCTTGCCCCGGAACAGCACCCGCAGGTTCCCGTACAGCGTGTCCTTCAGGACCTCGCCGAGGTGCGTGATCGGGTCGCCGTTGCCCTCCCGGGCCTCGCGGATGGCCTTGCCGACGGTGTGCGCCAGCGTGAGCGTGCGCGGGATCGCGGTGCGCTTGACGTCCGCTCCGCTCATCGAGTACTCGGCGATGTGCGCGACGCCGCCCAGCCGGATGGTGATGCCGCGCGCCAGCCACTCCATCCGCTCGTTGTCGTCGCCCGCGTCGATCACCGCCGTCTCGCCGCGCTCCCCGGCCACCGCCATCGGCGAACCCGTCACGCCGTAGACCCCGAAGGTCTCCATCTGCAGCTCCGGGAACGCCCGGCCCATGCCGTCGGCGTCCACCACCGGTAGGCCGGTGCGCGCGGCCACCACCAGCGGGATCATCGAGTTGATCCCGCCGCATTCGATCGGCATGGTCGCGCTCGCCGTGGCCCCGAGGTAGGACTCCAGCGCGCGCAGCGCCGACACCGGCTCGTCGCCGCTGGGGATCTTCTCGTGCACCACCGTGGGCGCGCCCATCTGCGCCGTCGGGATCACCAGCGCATCATCGTCCACTTCGGACGGATTGAGCACCGTGATCGGCCCGGACTCGCGGATCGCCTGCTGCACCAGCAGCCGGCCGACGTACGGGTCGCCGCCGCCACCGGTGCCCAGCAGCGCCGCGCCGCGGGCCAGGTCTTCGAGGTGCTCCTCGGTCAGCTGCCAGCTCACTGCGCGACCCCCACCGGGTCGATGTCGTAGCCGAAGTAGCGCGGCCCGGCCAGCTCCAGGCCCGCCGGGGTGTGCCAGCGCGGGTCGGCCGGCGCGGCGATGACCGCGATCCGCTGGCCGAAGCGCAGCGCCTCGGTGGTGACCGCCTCGCCGGATTCCCTGTCCAGCGTGCAGATCAGGTCCGGCACCGAGGCCAGCACGGTGTCGCCGCGCTCGGCGACCAGGTGCTCGTTCTGGAACCGCAGCACCAGCTCGCTGCCGCTGTCGCCGCCCATGCCGGTCAGCCGCGCGTCGCCGCGCGCGAAGCCGGTGACGGTGCGCCGCGAGACGTCGACGACCTTGCCGGTGAACAACCGTCGCCCGCCCAGCCGCGCGACGACCGCGTCCACCGGATCGGCGTGCTCGGCCTGCGCGGTGCGCACCAGCCGGCCCAGCTCGGCGCAGAGCGTCAGGGTGCCCGGCACCAGCGAGTCGCGGGCCTGCTGCCCGGTCATCGCATACGTGCTGATCATCGCCGAGCAGCCCATGTCGATGGTGGCGCTGCGGGCCAGCCGCTCGGCCCAGTGGTTGTCCACAGTGTCCAGAACGCCGCGATTGCCCTTCTCGTCGGCGATGGCCATCGGGGTGGCCTCGACGCCGTACAGCGTCGGCAGCACCATCTGGATCTCGGGGAACGCGCGCCCCATGCCGTCGCCGTCGATCAGCGGCAGGCCCAGCTGCGCGGCGGCGGCGACCGGGATCAGCGAGTTGACCCCGCCGGCCTCGGCGCACGCGATGTGCGTGAGCTCGCGGCCGAGGTAGTCGGCGAGGGTGCGGGCGGCCAGGCCGATCTGCTCGATCGACGGCAGCTTCTCGACCATCACGGTCGGCGCGCCCATCATCGCCACCGGCAGCACCGCGGCATCCGCGGGCACTTCGTCAAGCGGCGTCAGGGAAACCGGGCCGTGCTCGCGCACCGAGGCGGCGGCCAGCAGCCGGCCGATGTGCGGGTCGCCGCCGCCACCGGTCCCCAGGATGGCCGCGCCACGGGCGATGTCGTCCAGGTCGGACAGCGTGATCTCGCGCATGGTTCAGGCCCCCAGCTGCAGGTCGCCGACGGCCTTCACCCGGATGCGGGTCGCGTTGCCCGGCAGGTACGGGATCGGCACCTCGTCGAAGTCCACGATGTCCACGGTGGACGGGCTCGCGCCCGCGGCCACCGCCCGGTCGATCGCCTCCTGCTTGGCCTCGTCGACCACCGACTCGCGGCGGCCCGGCTCGATCGCGTACACCCGGTCCACCTCGCCGCCGATCTGCGCGATCGCGGCCCCGATGGCGTTGGCCACCGCGTAGTTCTCCGGCCGGTGCACCTCGCCCGCGTCGCCCAGCTCGTCCGGCAGCAGCACCGAGCCGCCACCGACGGCGACCACCGGTAGCGGCTCCGCGGAGGTCCGCATCCGCTCGACCGCGTCGGCGTTGTCCGCGGCGATGCGCTCCAGCGCGGCCCGCACCATGTCCTTGTCCAGGTGCTTGACCAGCTCCGGGTCGCCGATCTCGGCGCGCCCGGCGGCCACCGCGATGTCCGTCGCGGTGAGCGTGTCGCCGCCGAACACCAGCGCCTTCGAGGTCAGCCGGTAGCCCACCGACTCGGGCCCGACGGTCACCGCCGACTCCTCGCCGCGCACCAGGCTGCCGCCGCCGATGCCGATCGACAGCACGTCCGGCATCCGGAAGTTGGTGCGGATCCCGGCGACGCTGACCGCCGTGGTCGCCTCGCGCGGGAAGCCCTGGTTGAGCACGCCCACGTCGCTGGTGGTGCCGCCGACGTCGACCACCGCGCAGGTGTCCAGGCCGGAGAGCACGGCGGCGCCGCGCATCGAGTTCGTCGGGCCGGAGGCGAACGTCGCGACCGGGTAGCGGCGGGCGAAGTCGACGTCCATCAGGGTGCCGTCGTTCTGGCTCAGGTAGAGCGGGGCGGTGATGCCGGCACCGGTCACCGACGCGGCGAGGCCGTCCACGATGTTGGCCGCGAGCTCGCGCAGCGCGGCGTTGATGACGGTGGCGTTCTCCCGCTCCAGCAGGCCGATCCGGCCGATCTCGTGGGACAGCGAGATCGCCACGTCCGGCAGCTCCGCGGCGATGAGCTCCGCCGCGCGCTGCTCGAATTCGTGGTTGACGGGCGAGAACACCGAGGTGATCGCGACGCTGCGGATGCCGTTGCGGCCCATGTCGTCGATGGCCTTGCGCAGCTCGGCCTCGTCCAGCTCGGCGATGTGCCGGCCGTCGAACTCGTGCCCGCCGTGGCACAGGTAGCTGCGCCCGGAAACGGCGTCCACCAGCCGCTGCGGCCAGTCCACCATCGGCGGCAGCGACGCGCCGGCGGGCAGGCTGAGCCGCACCGCGGCGGTCGGGGCGAGGCGGCGGGCCTCGACGAGCGCGTTGATGAAGTGCGTGGTGCCGATCATCACGGCCCGCACCGCGGCCGGATCGAACGCGTGCTGCCGCTGGAGACCGTCGATGGCCGCGACGATGCCGGAGGTGACATCGGTGGTGGTGCTCATCTTCACCGCGGCGAGCACCTTGGTGCCGTCCAGCAGGACGGCGTCGGTGTTGGTGCCGCCGACGTCAATGCCGATGCGCAAGTCGGAACTCCTTGTCTGGGTTGGGTGTCGTGAGTGTTGAATCCGGTTCTAACCGGCGTCAGCGCTCACGACCTCAGCGGTGGTGCGGGTGCTGCCGACGCCGCGGACGAGACCGAGCTTCCCGGCGACGACGTAGAGCACGAAGGCGAGCACCAGCGAGTTGATGCTCGGCAGGCCGATCTCGACGAACCCGCCGACCAGCGCGGCGATCAGCCAGACGACCAGCGTCGCGGGCACCCAGTTCGGCGAGGAATCGGGGATTCGGCCCAGCGCCCGCGACGCCTCCAGCTCGCCCCGCCAGCGCCGCACGATGAAGTACTCGGCGACCATGATCCCGCCGATCGGCGGGAACACCACGCCGAGCACGCTCAGGAAGCCGGTGAACTGGTCGAGGATGCCGACCGCGGCCAGCACGCTGCCGATCAGGCCGAACACTGCGGTCGCGATGCCGCGGTTGAGCTTCTTGCCGAAGACCGTGCCGACGAAGTTCACCAGGCCCAGCCCGGAGGAGTACAGGTTCCAGTCGTTGATCTTCACGGTGCCGGCGACGACCACCAGGATGCCGACCCAGCCAACCGAGGAGGTGACGATGGTGGTGATGTCGGCGGAGCGCACGGCGTGCGCGAGCAGCACGCCGGCCAGCCCGATCACGTACTCGCCGAGGGTGATGCCGACCAGCGTCTGCTTGACCACGTCGCCGACGGTGCGGTTGAAGCGGGTCATGTCCGGGGTGATCACCGCGCCGGTGATGAAACCGCCGGCCACCAGCGTGGTGCCCTCCAGCAGCGACAGCTGCGGGCCGGGCGGGGCGGAGGCCATCAGGGTGCCGATGTCGTGCTGCGAGAGCTCGACGCCGATCGACCAGCCGACCAGGACCAGGAAGGCAGGCACGGTCACGTAGGCGACCCAGGCCATCGAGCCGAACCCGCGCAGCACGACCGCGGTGACGATCAGCCCGAACACCAGCGCCCAGCCCCACTCCGGCAGCCCGCCGACCAGCGCGACCAGGCCCTTGGCGGAGACCGCCGACTGGATGCCGAACCAGCCGATCAGGCTGATCGCGATGGCCAGGCCGATCAGCGCGGACCCGGCGCGGCCGAAGCCGGTCCAGCGGGCCAGCATCGAGGTGGACAGGCCCTCGCGGGCGCCGATGATGCCGACGAAGATGGCGACGATCTCCAGGATCACCGCGCCGAGCGTCAGCGCGAGGAAGGCGTTCCAGAAGGTCATCCCGAAGCCGAGGGTGGCGCCGAGCAGGAACTGGCTGAGCGCGGAGACCTGGCCGAACCGCTGCACCGCGACGGACCACCAGGAGTAGCGGGCGCCGGTGGGCACCCGGGTCAGCGCGTAGTCGTCGACCCCGACGGATGAGGCCATGCGAGCTCCTTCGGATGGGCGCCGGTGTTAGCCGGTAACCGTAAGCCCAGGTCAGCTCGTCGTCAGTGGGCTGAATGCACAGTCCAGACGGCTTGGAAGTGCGCTTTGCACAGTCGGCTGTTTCGCTGGTGTGAACCAACGGGTCGGCGATGTTGACCTCCACTTTGATCGAGGTTTTACGTTCTGCCCATGGAACGAGAAGAACAGTGGATCAACAGTCAGGCGCTGCGGCTCACCTCGCTGGACCCTTGCGCTCCGCACGAGGACCTGCGGCCGTTCCAGGACAGGCTGCGCGGCGCCACGGTCGTAGGGCTCGGCATGTCGTCCCGGGGAACTCACGAGCTGGCGACCATCGCGCATCGCATGCTGCGGTTCTTGGTGGAGGAACTGGGATTCCGGTCGTTGTCGCTGGAGGGCGACGACGCCGCGAGCGCCGAGCTCGACGCCTACGTGCGGACCGGGCGGGGCGATCCGCGTGAGGTGCTGGCCGGCGCCCGGTCCTTCCTGCGCACCGAGGAAATCCTCGACGCCGTGCGGTGGATCCGCAGCCGCAACGAGCGGCACCCCGATGACCAGGTGCGGTTGGCCCTGGCGGACGAGACCGTCGGGCCCGGGCAGGACCTCGCGGACATCGAGCGCGGCTTGGCCGAGAACACCATCCGCTGGCACGAGCGCACCCGGCACAAGATCGTCTACTGGGGCGGCCTCGCGCACCTCGTCAACGGTGCGGCACGCACGGTGTCGCCCGGAGCGCTGAGCCACCGCAACGCGGGGAGCTACCTGCGTGAACGCTTCGGCGCCGGATACGTCCCGGTCGCGTTGACCTTCCGCGACGGATCGCCGTGGTACGAGGTGCCCGCTCCGCCGGTGGATTTCGCGGAGACCGTCCTCGCCGCCGGGCCGGACGCCTACGTGCTCGACCTGCACGCCGATGCCCCGGCGGACGTGCGGGCCTGGCTCGACGCCCCGACGCGGACGAGGCTGATCGGCCCGCACTACGACCCGGCCGACGATGCCTCCTACAACCTCTCCGGCGGTTCCCTGGCGGAATGGCTCGACCTCGTGGTCCACGTCCGCGAGGTCAGCGCCGCCCGCCTCCTCAGCTGATCGGCCCGCAGGGCTTCGGTGGAGGCAGGTGGTTTGCGACGATGCTGGGGTTGGCGGAAACCGGGGAACCGGTGGAGGTGTCTGATTGGAGCGCGTGAGGTGACCATGTACCGGCAGCAGAGCTCGCACTGGGGACTGTTCGCGGCGGCCAGCACGCCGGACGGCCTGGACGTTATCGCCGATCCGGACGATCCGAATCCGGCGTCGCTGCTGCGCAACGTGCCCGCTGCGCTGGACGAACGGGTGCGCGTGCTCGCGCCGCACGTGCGGAAGGGCTGGCTGGAGGGTGGGGGCGAGCGCGGCCGGGACGAGTACGTGGCGGTCAGCTGGGCGGAGGCGGTCGAGCTCGCGGCGGGCGAGCTGGACCGGGTCCGCCGCACCCACGGCAACGAGGCGATCTACGGCGGCTCCTACGGCTGGGGCAGTGCGGGCCGATTCCACCACGCGCAGAGCCAGATCCACCGCTTCCTGAACGTCATCGGCGGCTACACCCGCTCGGTGAACTCCTACAGCCTGGGCGCGGCCACGCCGCTGCTGCGGCACATCGTCGGCAGCGACGACCCGATCAGCCGCCCGACGGCGTGGCCGGTGCTGGCCGAGCACACCGAGCACTTCGTCTGCTTCGGCGGCATTCCGGCGAAGAACTCGCAGGTCAACTCGGGCGGCATCAGCAGGCACTCGGTGGCCGGGCACCTGCGCCGGGCGCGGGAGCGCGGCGCGCGGTTCACGCTGATCAGCCCGCTGCGCGACGACCTCGCCGCGGAGCTCGACGCCGAGTGGCTGGCGCCGGTGCCGGGCACCGACACCGCGCTGATGCTGGCGCTGTGCCACGTGCTGATCGAACGCGGTTGGCACGCCGAGGAATTCCTCCGCACGCACTGCGCGGGCTTCGAGGAGTTCTGGAAGTACCTCTCCGGCGCAGCGGACGGCACCGCGAAGAGTCCACAGTGGGCGGAGCAGATCTGCGGCATCGACGCGGCGGTGATCGTCGGGCTCGCCGAGTCGATGGCGACGCGGCGGACGATGGTGACGCTGAGCTGGTCGCTGCAGCGCGCCCGCCACGGCGAGCAGCCGTTGTGGGCGGGCATCGCGCTGGCGTGCGTGCTCGGCCAGATCGGCTTGCCCGGCGGCGGATTCGGTCACGGTTATGGCGCGATGGCCGGCATCGGGGTGCGGCCGCTGCCTTACCGGTTGCCGAAGTTGCCGCAGGGCGTCAACCCGGTGCGCCAGTACATCCCGGTCGCGCGCATCGCGGACATGCTGCTGAATCCCGGGCAGGAGTACGAGTACGACGGCGAGCGGCGCGCGTACCCGGACATCAGGCTGGTCTACTGGGCCGGCGGGAACCCGTTCCACCACCACCAGGACCTGACGCGGCTGGCCGAGGCGTTCGGCCGACCGGAGACGGTCATCGTGCACGATCCGTTCTGGACGGCGACGGCCCGGCACGCCGACATCGTGTTCCCGGCCACGACCACGCTGGAGCGCAACGACCTGGGCTGCGCCAGGGAAGATCGCGCGCTGGTCGCCATGCGCCAGGTGGTTCCGCCGCTCGGGGAGGCCCGATCGGACTTTGAGATCTTCTCCGCCCTGGCCGAGAAGCTCGGGCTGGCGCAGGAGTTCACCGAGGACCGCGACGAGTGGGCCTGGCTGGAGCACCTGTACGAGCAGTGGCGGCAGAAGTTCGATCCGGGCCTGGATTTCGCGCAGTTCTGGGAGATCGGCCGGCTCGACTTACCGGGCGAGCCGGACGACCAGGTCCTTTACGACCGGTTCCGCGCAGACCCGGACGAGAATCCGCTGCCGACGCCGAGCGGGCGGATCGAGCTGTTCTCGCAGCGCATCGACTCCTTCGGCTACGCCGACTGCCCCGGGCATCCGGCCTGGCTGGTCCCGGAGGAACTGCACGTCCCGCCGGGATCGGGCGATTTCCCGCTGTTCCTCGTCGCGAACAACCCGGCAACCCGCCTGCACAGCCAGCTCGACCACGGCGCGACCAGCGCGGATTCCAAGGTCCACGACCGGGAACCGATGCGCATCCATCCCGCCGACGCGGCGGAGCGAGGACTGTCCACAGGGGACATCGTCCGGGTCGTGAGCGCCACGGGCAGCGCCCTCGCGGCGGTGGTGATCAGCGACGCGGTTCGCCCCGGAGTGGTCCAGCTCTCGACCGGAGCCTGGTTCGATCCGAGCGCTCCGGAGGTCGCGACCTGCATCCACGGCAATCCGAACGCCGTGACGCGGGACGTCGGAACATCGAGCCTGGCCCAGGGCTGCACGGGCCAGCTGACCCGGGTCGAAGTCCGGCCCCATCAGGCTCCGCCACCGCCGCTGCGCGCCTACGACCCGCCGATCGAAACCGGCTGAGGCTCCGTTTCGCCTGGTAAACACCCGTGCGTGTTTTGTGTTGCTATAGCAGCACAAAACACGCACGGGGCCTGACCAGCGGAAACGGAGCTGCTATCGGGGTCGGGCGGCGTTGCCGAGGGTCATCAGCAGCCGGTTGTCCCAGGTGAACATCGCCGAGACCGCGACGAGGTCGCGGACGTCGTCGGCGCTGAGGCCGACGGCGTGCAGGCGCCGGATGTCGGCTGCGGCCAGCGCCGCCGGAGTGGGCGCGAGTGCGCCCGCGGTGTCGACGATGGCGCGCCGGCGCGGATCCGCCACCGCCGCCGGGCCGGCCTCCGCCAGTGCCACCGCGGTGACCTGGTCGCCCGACAACTGCACCTGGCGGCGACCGTGCACACCGGCGCAGTATTCGCAGCCGGTGATCAGCGACGTGGCGAGCGCGGCCAGCTCGCGGTCGGCCGGGTCGAGCGCGCCGGAGCCGCCCATGATCGCGTTGTGCAGCGCGGTGCGCTCCGCCAACACCTGCGGATCGTGCCGCAGGGTCAGGTAGAACGGCGACCACTGAGCCGAGACGGACTCCTCCGGCGCGTCTGCCGGATCGACCCACGGAACCCAGCGCAGCGCCCGAAACGCGTCGGCGGGATCGGGGAGTTCGCAGCCGTCGGCGGTGGCCCCGGCCTCGATGGTGTTCAACGGGCCTTCTGGAACCGGGCCGTCACCGGCCTCCTCGACGAGCGACAACCCGAGCAGCAACCGGACCCGGTAGCTCACGTACGCGACGATCTGCGCCGCGGCTACCACCTGGGCGGAGCTGAACCCGTGCGCCCGCAGCGCGGTGATCTCGTCGAATCCCGCATCGGCAGGATCGAGCGCGACCTGCTCGCAGTGCGCGAGCAGCGCTTGCAGCTCTTCCGGAAGCGCGGACCAGCGCTCGACGTCGCGGACCACGTCGGCGGCGCCGTCCCCGGCCAGCGAATCGAGCTGATCGGCCAGCTCGTCGGCGTACTCCTCGTGCTCGTTGACCAGCGCGACGCGCAGCGCGATCCGAGCCCGATCGGCGTGGCTGAGCACGGACTCGTCGGCCGGGCGCAGCACCGCGGCATCAACGCTCGCGGTTAACTCGCGCACGTCCGGCCGCAGCACGGCCAGCGCCTCCTCGGTTCGGCTGACGCGCTCGCTGCCGACGATCGTCATAAGCATCCCATCCGCTAGAACGGCTTCTCCCGCAATAGTTTTCCATTGCGCGCTCCAGCGATGACCACGCCCACCCCGTGCGGGCCGCGGCCCTGGGAGTTATGCCGTCATTCTGGGAGGTTCAGCTGCCAGGAGACGCCGAAGCGGTCGTTCAGCCAGCCGAACTTGGGGCTGAAGCCGTAGGAGTCCAGCGGCATCAGTTCTTGGCCGCCTTCGGCGAGCGCCTTGTAGACGCCGTCGAGCTCGGCTTCCGTGCGGCAGTTGACGAACAGCGACATCGACGGCGTGAAGGTGAAGGCGTGCGACACGTGGCTGTCGATGCACATGAACTGCTGGCCGAGGATCGTGAACGTGGCGAGCTGCACGGTGCCCTCGTCGCCCGGGCCGTCGGCGCCGTAGCGGGTGATGTCGAGGATCTCGCCGTCCTCGAACAGCGAGGTGTAGAAGGTCATCGCCTCCTCCGCCTTGCCCTCGAACATCAGGAACGTCGTGATCCGCGGGGAATTCGCGTTGGTCATCGTGGCTGCTCCCTCGAATGCCGGTTCGCGCCGGAATCTAACGTTCGCCCCTGTTGCCCGCACGCCGCGCGGAACGTGTGCTCAGGTGGCTTGCGGGATCGCCGGCGTGTGCCGGGCCGTCTCGCGAGCCGGGGCGAGCAGGGCTGCGACGGTCAGGGCGCCGAGCGCGGTCACCGCCGAGATCGCCCAGAGCAGGACCTGCCAGGCGTCGCTCAGCTGAGCGGCCAGGAAGTCGTGCTGCGCCGCGGCCAGCTCCCCGGTCGCCACCTTCCCGGCCTGGTCGCCGACGCGGCTGGTCAGCAGGCTGATCAGCACCGAACCGAACAGCGCGAGCACCAGCGTCTGGGAGCCGCCGCGGATCGTGTTCAGCAGGCCCGCCGCCATGCCGGTCTGGGACTGGGCGACCTGGTTCATCGCCTGCGCGTCGACGAGCCCGGTGGCCAGGCCGATCCCGACGCCGACCGTCAGCAACGGGCCGAGCAGCCCGCCCGCGCCGATTCCGGGGTGCAGCACGGTCAGCCAGGCGTTGCCCGCCGCGATCAGCAGCAGCCCGGCGGTGATCAGCACGCGCGGCGAGACGCCCCGGTTGACCAGCCGGCCGCCGAGCAGCGGCATGAACAGCGTCGGCACCGTCGACATCAGCATGATCAGCCCGGCGTCCCGCGCCGACATCCCGTTCGCGCTCTGCAGGAACGTGGGCAGGTAGGACATCATCCCGCCGAAGCCCAGCACCATCACGACGCCCGAGGCGAGCCAGCCGACGAACCGCCGGTTGCGCAGCAGCGTCAGGTCCAGCACCGGATGCGGGCTGCGCCGTTCGACGACCGCGAACAGTGCCAGGAGCGCGGCACCCGCGGCGAGCAGGCCCAGCACCAGCGGGCTCGTCCAACCGGCCCGCGAGCTCTGGGTGATCGCGAACATCACCGAGGCGAGCCCGGCGATGAAGGTCACCGCGCCGCCCCAGTCCACCCGCGGGCGTTGCTCAGCCCGCGACTCGGCCATCGCGAAAGTGCCTGCCAGCAAGAGGATCCCGGCGGCCGCGAAGGTGCCGAACGTCGCGCGCCAGCCGAGCGAGCCGACCAGCCAGCCCGCCAGCGTCGGGCCGACCGCCATTCCCAGGCCCGCGGTCGTGCCCATCGCGGCGAACGCCCTGGTCCGTTCGGTTCCGGTGAACGTGGACGCGAGGATCGCGCCGCCGCCGGCCATCACGCCCGCCGCCCCGACGCCGGTGAGTGTGCGGGCCACGTCCAGCACCAGGATGCCCGGCGTGAGCGCGGCGACCAGGCTGCCGAGCGTGTAGATCGCGGCGCCTGCGCGGTAGATCCGGCGCCTGCCGAACAGGTCCCCGGTCGAGCCCGCGACGAGCATGAACGACGAGGCGGTGAGGAAGTAGCCGGTCACCACCCATTGCAGGGCGCCGCCGGAGGTGTCGAGCGAGGCGCCGATCTGGGGCAGCGCCACGGTCGTGCCGGACATCGACATCGGCAGCACCAGGTAGCCCAGCAGCACGACCACCAGGGTGAGTTTGTTCTTCACCGGAGAGCTCCGGGGATTCACGCGGCGTACGGTTCGGCGGCGCGGGCGGCGTGCAGGGCGCGCGCCCACCAGGTGAGCTGGTCGAGCATGTCCTTGGCGGCGCTGTTGCAGCTCTCGTCGATGGGGGCGCCGGTCTCGTCGAAGCGCTCCCAGGCGTTGTGGAAGCTGACCGTGTCGCGGACGGTCGTCGCGTGCAGTTCGGCGAAGACCAGCCGCAGCTGCTCGACGGCGCGCAGGCCGCCGCCCATCCCGCCGTAGGAGACGAAACCGACCGGCTTCGCCTGCCATTCCTCGCGGTAGAGGTCGATCGCGTTCTTCAGCACGGCCGGGAAGCTGTGGTTGTACTCGGGGGTCACGACGACGTAGGCGTCGGCGGCTGCCAGCCGGCCGGCCAGCTCGACGACCTCGGGAGCCGGCTCGACGCCGAAGTCGATGACGGTGGGCAGGTCGATCTCGGCCAGGTCGATGACATCGACGTCGAGGCCGCCGAACTCCCGGGCCTGCTCGGTGAACCAGTCGCCGACGATCGGGCCGAAGCGGCCTTCGCGGTTGGTTCCGATGATCACGGCCAGGCTCAGTGCGGACATCTCTCGCTCCTCGTGGATCGGCGTTCCGGCGGGCTCCGGAAGCGGCGCAGTGGTAAAGTACAACATGTAATGCACTTAATGCAACGATCGTTGTACTTCGGCGGAAAGGGTATTGATGAGCAGGGAAAACGCCCCGCGCCGCGGGTCGGAGAAGCGCCGGGCGATCATCGACGGGGCCCGCGAGGTGTTCGGCCGGGACGGCTACACCCGCGCCAGCATCGACACGATCGCCAAGGCGGCCGGGGTGTCGACCCGCACGATCTACAACCACTTCGCGGACAAGGGCGAGCTGTTCCGCGAGGTCATCCTGGAAAGCGCGGCGGAGGTCCGCGATGCGCAGCTGGCCGACCTGGACCGGCACCTCGGCAAGATCGTCGACCTGGAGGCGGATCTGAACGCCCTCGGGCGCGCCTTCACCGCCGTGATGTACCAGTTCGGCTCCCACTTCTCCCTGGTGCGGCAGATCAACGCAGACGTCGGGCACATCCCGGAGGAGGTGCTGGCGGCGTGGCAGGAAACCGGCCCGCAGCAGGTGCAGGCCGATCTGGCCCGGCGGCTGGCAGAGCTGGGCGACAAGGGACTGCTGGAGATCAGTGACCCGCAGCGGGCTGCGGTGCACTTCGTGCTCCTGGTCGGCGGAGAGGTGCGGAGCCGGACCTTCTCGGGCGCGCAGCCGATCGACGAGGACGAGCTGAACGCCATCGTCACGCCTGGCGTCGAGGTGTTCCTGCGCGCCTATCGTCCTCAGTAGACAGTGATGGGGTGGCGGGATCTTTCGGCGGAGCCCCGCAAGCGCGAGGCTCCGCGAACGGCATCACCGCTTCCGGAAGCGCTCGACCAGGCGGGAGTAGTTGTCGTTGGCGTGGCCCGCCTCGATCGCCTCGGAAACCAGGTTGAGGGTGTAGCCGGGGAACTCGTCGTCGATGCCTCGTGCCCGGCTCTCCCGCACCAGGTCTTCCGCCGACGGCAGGTGGTGTTGCAGCGCCCCGAACTCCACCGCGTACTCGCCGCGATCGACCTCGTCGGCCAGCATCGGCAAGAGCCCCAGCAGTGCGGAAACGGACGCGTCGGCCTGCTCCAGGAAGCGCTTCACCTCGATGCCTTCGTTCGACAACAGCGCCGCCGCGTGCAGGAATCCGTTGAGCGCGCCCCACATCGTGCCGTGCACTGCCATCCCGTACAGGGCCGGGACGCCGGCGTCGGACGAAACCAGGCTGCCGCGGCCGCCGATGAGTTCGAGCGTCGCGCGGTAGCGGTCGAAGGCGGTCTCGGCGCCGCCGTAGAACACCACGGCATCCGGGTGCCCGATTCCCGGAGCGATCGTCATGATCTGCCCGTGCAGGTACTCCGCTCCAGCCGCGGTGGCCCACTCCGCGACGGCCTTGGCCTCGGCCGAGGTGCCATCCGTCAGGTTGAGCACGGTGCGGCCGGCGAGCGCGTCGGCCGCAGGTTCCAGGAGTTCGCGCGCGGTGCTGTTGCCCTTCACGCTGATGACCACGAGCGGGCTGGCCGCGACGGCGTCGCGAACGGTCGCGGCCCGCTGCGCCCCCTTGGCGACCAGGTCATCCGCCTTCCCGCTCGTGCGGTTCCACACCGCGGTCCGGTGCCCGGCGGCCAGGAACGCGCCCGCGAGCGCGAAGCCCATCTCGCCCAAGCCGATCACGGACACCGCCGGTCGGCTATCGATGTTGCTGGTCATTGACCGTTCCCTCTCTCGCGTCAAGTCGATCGAGGGAACGCTAAAATTTCGAGTTAACTCGAAGTCAAGGCCGTTTCAGCTCGGCGGATCCAGGCCCGGGGATTTGATCAGGTCGTGGATCTCGGCCCGGTAGAGCTTGGTCGGTTCGCGGGTTCGGGGACCCAGGTGGCCGTAGATCTCCAGTGCCACCAGCCCGTGCATGCGGCCGCAGACGCGCAGCGCGAGCGCGATGGCCTTAGCTCGGGGAACGCCTCGCGGGTCTCGTCGGCCAGTCCCGGCGAGAAGTCAGGCCAGTCGTGGTCGCCGTCGGACTGGTGGGCGCCCGCCTGCGGCCACCAGGTCCGTGAGGCCCGCGCAGGCCCGGTGCTCCGCCTCGGCGGCGAGCCCGCCGCCGACGGCTGTAGCCGGGAACCGGGGCGGGCAGTTCCAACCTGAGCCGCCCACCGCCTTCGCGCTGGTGCCTGGGTCGATACGCTTTGAACATGGAGCGCGATCCGGTCAACAGCCTGCTGCCCGAACTGGCCGAGTGGGCTGAGAACCAGGAACAACCGGTGCACGGGAACAGCAACGACGCCGAGATCCTGCTCCGGCTGCTGTACGAGCACGTGGGCCGGGCAGACCTCGGGGAGCTGCAACCGGCTGACCTCGACGAACTGCTGCTGGAGCAGTTCCCCGCCAAGGTCGCCGTCGAGGCGGACGAGGACCTCACCGAGGTGCTCGCGACGCTCCGAGACCTGCTGACCTTCGCCGGCGACACCGGCCGGATCGCGCCGGAGCGGGTCGACGACCTGCGGCGGAAGGTCGAGGAGATCGAGCCGCGGTTCGCCGAGGCCGCGATGGCTCCGCCCGCAGGCGAGCAGCCCTACGACCTCCGGGAGGAGCTCGGGCTACCGGACCGGCTGCCGCCGCTGCGGTTGCCGTCGGACGCGGAACTCGCCGCCGCGGCGCGGCAGAGCCCGCTGCTGGACCGGGCCCGGCGGCTGGCGATCCGCACCGTCGCCTGCCCGATCCAGGCCGGCGCGCTGAGCACCGCCGACGCCGTCGCCGCCGCCGAGGAACTCGGCTTCCCGGTTCCGGACGCGGTGGAGGGAATGGCGGACATCCCGGAGCTGGAGCGGCTCTGGGAGTGGGCGGCGGAGCTGGAGTTCATCGGCCCCTCAACGGAAATCGTCGAGATCGGTCCCACCGTCGACGACTGGCCGGACGGCGACGACGACGCGGTGCTGGACGTCTGGGCGGACGCGCTGGGGCTGCTGCTCGAGGAGATCTTCCAGGACGAGTGCGCCGATCTCGACCTCGAAGACGTCGCCTACTACGCGATGGTGTCGCTGTTCCTGGCCCGCAGCGAAGGCGCGCCCGTCGCGGAGCTGCGCGACATGATCCGCGAGATCGCCGTGGACGAATCCACGCCCGACGGTGCGTGGGACGCCTGGGTCGAGAGGTGTGGCGATCCGGCGGAGCGGCTGCTGGCGACCCTGGTCGACCTGGGCGCGACGAAGGTGGAGGAGGGCGTCGCCCGCCTCACCCCGCTCGGCCAGTACACCTTCGGGGGCGCGTTGACCGACGGCGGCGTCGAGGTTCCGCTGCTGCCGCCGGTCGAGGAGATGGCCGCCTTCGACCTGGTGGACTTCGCCAAGGGCTCGACCGACGAGGAGCTGGCCGCGGAGACCGAGGCCTGGTTCGAGGTGCGCGGAGCCGTCGCCGCCACCGACGAACTGCTGTCCGCCGCGGCGGAAGGCGAAGCGGAAGACCGGATGATCGCGATCTCCATCGCCGCGCCGCTCGCCGAAACCGCGAGGCAGCGGTGGCAGCAGGCGCTGGACGAGCCGATGCTGCGGCCTTACGCGAAGGTGACGCTGCACCAGCTGGAACCGTCCGAGGAGCTCGAATCGACGGTCGCCGACGCGGCGCGGTTGCTCACCGACATGCTCGCGGCCGCGCTCGACTCGGTCGACCCGGAGGAGCTGCCCGACCTGCTCGCGGAGACGGTGCCCGCCGGGCAGGAGCTGGCGATCTTCGAGGAGATGTGGCGCCTGGACCACCCGGACGTCCGCGACGTCCTGTCCCTGATCGGCGCCCAGCACCCGGACAAGGGGATCGCCAAGGCGGCCCGCAAGGCGGCCTTCAAGATCGCTCCAACGGAGTGACCTCCCCTTCTGGAGTGGCGTTCCTGCAGGTCCGGGGCCGTGAGTCTTTTGGCGGCGTCGGAGGTGACGTCCACGTCGGTGTCCACGGCGACGGCCGTCTTCACGTACGGGTCCCA